>NZ_LZZU01000031.1:0-67815 GCF_014170355.1 Cupriavidus sp. UME77 | reverse complement strand
CAAATACTCCCTCCTCCACCAATGCACATCCTGCGCCCGAATCCGCTCCAGCAGCTTCTGATGCCGTGACTGCCGCTCCGCCAGCGGCATATGCAAGGCCTGCTGAATCGCCTGCGCGGTGGCATTGATATCGTATGGATTCACCAGCAACGCCTCGCGCAACTGCTCGGCAGCACCAGCAAACCGCGATAGCACCAGGACCCCGGGATCGTCCGGATCCTGCGCGGCGACAAACTCCTTCGCGACCAGGTTCATCCCATCGCGCAACGGCGTCACCAGCGCCACGCGGCAAGCGCGGCAAAGGCCCGGCAAACGGCGCCGTGCCGTGGTGCGATGGATGTAGCGCACCGGCATCCAGTCCAGCTCGCCGTACTCGCCATTGATCGCCCCCGACAACCCTTCCAGCTCGCGCCGCAGATCTGCGTAGGCATCCACCGTTTCGCGCGATGGCGCGGCAATCTGGATCAGCGTGGCGCTGCGGCGGTTCTCCGGATACTGCGCCATCAGCGTCCTGACTGCCTTGAGCCGCTGCGGCAGCCCCTTGGAGTAATCGAGCCGGTCGATGCCAAGCAGAAGACGGCGGCTCGAATACTGGCCGCGCATCATCTCGTATGTCTCGCGCGATTCCTCGCACTGGCCCAGCGCGGCGAACTCGTCGACGTCGATGCCGATCGGGAACGCCTGCGCGCGCACGGTGCGGTGGAAGGCCCGGAAGCGATACTCGCCCATGGGCTCGGCCTGCGCTTCGCTTTGCACGTAGCGCGAGAAATGCTCGAGATCGAGCTGGCTCTGGAAGCCAACCAAGTCATAGGCGAACAGCGCCCGCATCAGCCATTCGTGCTGCGGGATGGCGGCAAGGATCAGCGGCGGGGGCAGCGGGATATGCAGGAAAAAGCCCATGCGCTGGCCGCAGCCCATGGCGCGCAGCTCCGACGCAAGCGGGATCAGGTGATAGTCGTGGATCCAGATCACATCGTCCGGGCGCAGCAGCGGCGCAAGCTTGCGTGCAAAGAGCTGGTTGACGCGGCGATAGATGTTGAGATAGCCGGAGTCGAAATCCGCCAGGTCGATGCGATAGTGGAACACCGGCCACAACACGCCATTGCTGTAGCCCTGGTAGTACGCGTCGTGGTCCTCGCGGCACAGGTCGACCGTGGCCAGCGTGACGTTGCCGGCTTGCTGGATATGCAGCTCTCCCTCGCCCGGCGTGCCGCCCTGCGCGGCTTCCACGATCTTGCCGCTCCAGCCGAACCACATGCCGCCGGTAGCCTTGAGCGCTTCGCCCAGTGCCACGGCGAGGCCGCCCGCGGCAACGTTGCGCGGATCGGCCACGCGGTTGGATACCGCTACTAGTCTGCCCATACATTCCTTTGCGCTGGCCTTGCCGCGCGCGCCTTCAGATCACGGAATCCCATGGCGCGGACAGGCGCATGGCGCCGTTGATCAGGCCCACCATCGAGTAGGTCTGCGGAAAATTGCCCCACATCTCGCCGGTCACGGGGTGCGTATCCTCGGACAGCAGGCCAAGCGGATTGCGCGCCGCCAGCATGGCCTCGAAGATCTCGCGCGCTTCCTCCCGGCGCCCCACGCGCGCGAGCGCATCGATACGCCAGAAGGTGCAGATGTTGAAGGCGGTCTCGGGCTTGCCGAAGTCGTCCGGCGCCTCATAGCGGCGCATGTAGGGCCCGTCGCACAGCGACGCTTCCATGGCCTTGAGCGTGGACATGAAACGTTCATCCCTGGGCTCGATAAAGCCGACCTCGGCCATCAGCAACACGCTGGCATCGAGCTCGCGCCCGCCGAAGCTCTCGGCGAACGCCTGGCGTTCCTCGCTCCAGGACTCACGCACGATGCGCACCTTCATGCCGTCGGCATGCTGGCGCCAGTAAGCCGCGCGATCGGGCAATTGCAGCGCATCGCCGATCTTGGCAAGGCGGTCGCAGGCGGCCCAGCTCATCAGCGCGGACGAGGTATGCACCCGCGCGCGCGTGCGCAGCTCCCACATGCCCGCATCGGGCGTGCCGAACACGCGTACCGCCTGCTCGCCCACGGTTTCCAGCACGTGGTACTCGGCCGCCCCGCCGCGGTGCAGCAGGCGATGGTCGTGGAAAGCCTGGGCCGCGCCCAGCACCACGTTGCCGTAGACATCATGCTGGAAGTGCTCCTGTGCCTGGTTGCCCACGCGCACCGGACCCATGCCACGGTAGCCGGACAAATGATCGAGCATGCTCTCCGGCAATTCGAGCTCCAGCCCGATGCCGTACAGCGGCTGGATATGGCCATTCCTGGATTGCATCACCACGTTGGACAACCAGCGCAGGTAGTCCTCCATGGTGCCGACCTCGGACAAGCTGTTGAGCGCGCGGATCACGAAGAAGGCATCGCGCAGCCAGCAGAAGCGGTAATCCCAGTTGCGCCCGCTGCCGGGCGCCTCGGGAATGCTGGTGGTCATGGCCGCGACGATGGCGCCCGTCTCTTCATACAGCGACAGCTTGAGCGTGATGGCGGCGCGGATCACCGCGTCCTGCCACTCGCGCGGCACCGCGAGACGGCGGCTCCACATCTTCCAGTAAGCCGTGGTTTCCTGCTCGAAGTCGCGCGCGATTTCCTCCACGCCGCCTTGCAGGGTTTCGTCAGGACCGAGGATGAAGTTGAGGTCGCGCGTGAGCAGGAATGGCGTGTGCGACAGCACGTAGGTCAGCGGCGCGTCGGTGGTCATGCGCAGCGTGGTGCCGTCGCCGATATAGCGCACGTGGCTGCTGCCGCGCGTGATCTCGGGCTTGATGCGCCCCCAGTCGAAACGCGGCGCCAACGTCACGCGCACACGCGGCGCGCCCTGTATCGGGCGGATGCGGCGGATCAGCGAGGTGGGGCGGAAGTAACGCCCGATGCGGAAAAAACGCGGTGCGAAATCGGTGATCTCAAGGCTGTTGCCGTGCTGGTCGGTCAGCCGGGTCCGCAGCACGGCCGTATTGGGCTCGTACCACTGGTGTGCTTCCTGGAAGTCCTCGATTTCGATGGCGAAGTGGCCAGCGTTCTCGCCCGGATCGAGCAAGGCATTGAAGACCGGGTCGCCGTCAAAGCGCGGCAGGCAGCACCACACGATGCGCCCGCGCCCGTCGACCAGCGCGGAGATCGCGCAGTTGCCGATCATGCCTAGCGATAGCGAAGGGTCGGCGTAGCGGCCGGCACCTCCGGCGCGCGCCGGATTATCCTCGGTGGATGGGTTGCTCACAGCGAATCCCCCTCAAGACGTCGTTGTGGATGTAGCTCCGGAAACCTGCTTGCCCTGCGCGGCGGCCATGACTTCGAGTGCCTTGGCGGAGCGATGCAGCCAGCAGCGCAGCGCGGCCGGGCCGGTCACGCTGGCGGTGGCGGCGCTGGGCCGCGCGCCAACCAGCAAGCCGATGCCGCCGAGGCGGCGCACCACGGCAAAGCCAGCCTCGTCGGTAATATCGTCGCCGGCAAACAGCGGCGTGCGCCGCGCAAATGGCGGGCTGCGCATAAAGGCATCGATGGCGCCGCCCTTGTCGATGCCAGCCGGCTTGAGCTCCACCACCATCTTGCCGTGCAGGACTTCGATGCCCGGCACGCCGCCGGCGAGTTGGGCCGCGAAGTTGCGCACCATGCCTTCGAGATGGGGAACGGCGCGGTAGTGCACCGCGACCGCGACCGACTTGCGCTCGAGCTGCAGGCCGGGATGCGCGCCGACCAGCGCTTCGAGCGGCGGGAGCAGCAGCGGCACGCCGGGATCAGGCTGGCGCAGGCGGTGGCCGCCCGCGTCGCGCAGCTCCGCGCCATGCACGCCGGCGCACGGCAGTTGCAGCGGATGCAGGAAATGATCCAGCTCGGCGATCGGCCGGCCGGAAACCAGGGCTAGCGCGCCGCCCAGATGCAGATGCAGGGCGCGCAGCGTCCCCACCAGTTCCGGTTCGACCTGCACGAGGTCAGGACGCGGCGCAAGGTCGGCCAGCGTACCGTCGAAATCCAGGAACAGTGCGGTGTTCGGTTCGATAAGAGGTAGGGAAGGCATTGCGTTACACCGTATCACGAGTGTTCCGGCAGCGTCCACCGGGCTTCGTCCTACAAGGTGCGCAAACGCCCCTTCGGCGCGCCACGGCGGCGCCTGCACCGCTGCGGTGCGCAACGGGCCTTGCGCACGAAGGTGAGCTTGCCTGCCCTTCGCGCCCGCTTGCACAGGGGTGCAGCCATCGCCGCCCCCCGCCATCCATTATCATTACCGGTTTCCGCCAATCCCCGCCCCGGCTGTCCACGATGACCCGCAAACCCGATTACCTGAGAAAGATCCTGACCGCCAAGGTGTACGACGTGGCCCAGGAGACCGATCTCACCTATGCAAACCTGCTCTCCGCGCGCACCGGCAACAAGGTGTGGTTCAAGCGCGAGGACACCCAGCCGGTGTTCTCGTTCAAGCTGCGCGGCGCGTACAACAAGATGGCCTCGCTGTCGCCGGAAGAACTCAAGCGCGGCGTGATCGCCGCCTCTGCCGGCAATCACGCGCAGGGCGTGGCGCTCTCGGCCGCGCGCCTGAAGTGCAAGGCGCTGATCGCGATGCCGGTCACCACCCCGCAGGTGAAGATCGACGCGGTGCGCGAGCGCGGCGGCGAGTGGGTGGAAATCGTGCTGCACGGCGACTCGTACAGCGACGCCTACAACCACGCCGCGGTGCTGGAGAAGAAGCACAAGCTGACCTTCATCCACCCCTTCGACGATCCCGAAGTCATCGCCGGCCAAGGCACCATCGCCATGGAAATCCTGCGCCAGCACCCGGGCCCGCTGCATGCGGTGTTCGTGGCGATCGGCGGTGGCGGCCTGATCTCCGGCATTGCGTCCTACATCAAGGCAGTGCGCCCCGAGATCAAGGTGATCGGCGTGCAAACCGTGGACTCCGACGCGATGAAGCGCTCGGTGGACGCGGGCAAGCGCGTGGAACTCAAGGAAGTGGGCCTGTTCTCGGACGGCACCGCCGTGAAGCTGGTCGGCAAGGAAACCTTCCGCATCACGCGCGAGCTGGTCGACGAGATCATCCTGGTGGACACCGACGCCATCTGCGCCGGGCTCAAGGACGTGTTCCAGGATACCCGCAGCATCCTGGAGCCGGCCGGCGCGATGGCCGTGGCCGGCCTGAAACTCTACGCCGAGCGCGAGAAGCTCAAGGGCCAGCACCTGGTGGCCATTGCCTGCGGCGCGAACATGAACTTCGACCGCCTGCGCTTCGTGGCGGAGCGCGCCGAGGTGGGCGAGGCGCGCGAGGCGGTCTTCGCGGTCAGCATCCCCGAGGAACGCGGCAGCTTCAAGCGCTTCTGCGAGCAGCTCGGCACGCGCAATGTGACCGAGTTCAACTACCGCATCGCCGACAAGAGCATGGCGCATATCTTCGTCGGCGTGCAGATTGCGAGCCGCGCGGAGAACGAGAAGATCGCCGCCGGATTCCGCCGCCACGGTTTCGATACGCTGGACCTGTCCAACGATGAGCTGGCCAAGCAGCACATCCGCTACATGGTGGGCGGGCACTCGCCGCTGGCGCATGACGAACTGCTGTACCGATTCGAGTTTCCCGAGCGGCCGGGCGCGCTGATGCGCTTCCTGTCGAGCATGAGCCCGAACTGGAATATCAGCCTGTTCCACTACCGCAACCAGGGCGGCGACACCTCCAACATCCTGGTTGGCATCCAGGTGCCCAAGAACGAGAAGCGCGCCTTCCGCGCCTTCCTCGCCACGCTGGGCTATGTACACTGGGAAGAGACCGAAAATCCCGTGTACAAGCTGTTCCTGTCCTGATCATCCGAGGCAACCATGAGCCTTCCCGAACAATCGCCGCTAGGCAAACCCTCGGCCTACAAGACCGAGTACGACCCGACGTTGCTGTTTCCGATCCCGCGCCAGCCCAAGCGCACGGAGATCGGCCTGGCGCAAGGCCGCGCGCTGCCGTTCTTCGGCGTGGACATCTGGAACGCGTACGAGCTGTCGTGGCTGAACATGAAGGGCAAGCCGCAGGTGGCGCTGGCCAGCTTCATCATTCCGGCCGACACGCCCAACATCGTCGAGTCCAAGTCGTTCAAGCTCTACCTGAATTCGTTCAACCAGAGCAAGATCGCCTCGCCCGAGGCGTTGCAGCAGTTGCTGCACCACGACCTGTCCGAGGCCACCGGCGGCACGGTGCAGGTGCGCCTGGTGACCGAGGCCGATCTCGGCACGCAGAAGATGGCCGAGCTGGACGGCGTGCAGCTGGACCGGCTCGACATCGAAACCGACATCTACGAGCCGGCGCCGCACTTGCTGCATGCCGCCCAGGACGAATCGCCGGTGGAGGAAACACTGGTCTCGCACCTGCTCAAGTCCAACTGCCTGGTGACCGGCCAGCCGGACTGGGGCAGCGTGCAGATCCGCTACGTGGGCGCGCCGATCAACCAGGAAGGACTGCTCAAGTACCTGATCTCGTTCCGCAACCACAACGAGTTCCACGAGCAATGCGTGGAGCGGATCTTCACCGACGTGATGCGGCAGTGCAAGCCGGTGAAGCTGGCGGTTTATGCGCGCTATACACGGCGCGGCGGGCTGGATATCAATCCGTTCCGCACCAACTTCAACACGCCGTGGCCGGACAACCGGCGCAACGCACGGCAGTGAGCCTCGCGAACGCATGAAACCAAGAAAAACCCCGGCACGCACGCCGGGGTTTTTACTTGCGCCATGATCCTGGCCTGCTCAAAACTCCGCGTGCAGGCGCACGCCATAAAACATCGCCGGGCCGCGGTCGCGGTTGTAGCCAGGATTGCGGATGTACTGGAAATCCGGGCTGATGCTCAGGTACTTGACCGGCTGGAAGCTGTAGAACAGCTCAACGACCTGCTCAGGACCATAGCGCAACGTGCCATCGCCAAGAAAAGCGCCCTGCCCGCCGGCAGCCAGGTAAGCCTGGTGCCGCGACCCCAGCATATTCACCGACATCGCCAACCCAACCACATCGCGCGGCCGGCCCCACGCATTGCCGTTGAGCACGCCGCCGATGGCGACCTGGCGGCCGATTTCCGTAAAGGCATAGGTCTCGGTCTTGTCATCCGACATATTGGCGCGCGCGAACACGCCCAGCGACTCGTTGACCCGCTGCATCAGCGACAAGCCCGCGCCGATCTTGGCGTGCTCCTCGCGCACATTGGCCACGTCCGGCGTAGCGCCGGTGGCGGCGCCAAGCTGCAGCGCATCGCTGAACGCGCCCATGCGCGCCTTGTTGCGCCAGAGCAGCAGGCGCGCCACGCCGGGCTGGCCGGCCAGGTTGTAGCGTTTCTCGAATTCGAGGATGTCGCCATAGTGCTGGAACATCCGCGTGTCGAGTTCCAGCCCGTTGGACTCCAGCGGTTGCAGGAAGCGGCCAAGCCGCACCGACCACATGTCGCCGATGTACTCGAGCGCCACGCCCCAGTTGTAGCCGCGCGCATCGGCCGGGTAGTCGAAGGAGCCGTGCGCCATGAACGACCAGTTCATGAACTGGGTGCGCGGGTCGGAGCCGTACTCGTTCTGGTCGAACACGTCGAGTACGCCGAAGTTGCCGGCGGTCAGCACCACGCGGCGCTTGTCGACGCTGCCGGCCAGCTGGTTGAAATCGGCGTCCACCTGTTCACTGCCGCCGCCCAGCCCCCAGGTCTGGCGGACAAACGCGCGCGCCCGGTAGAACACCGGACTGGTGCTCGATACCTTGGCCAGTTCACCGTTGGTCGGCCCGCCCAGGCCGTGCAGCTCGGAGAACGGCACGCCCTGCGTCACCTCCGGGTTGAAGTGGAACTCCGCGCCGCGCCACAGGCGCAAGCCAAGATCGAGTGTGGTGCTGAACGAGTAGCTCTTGGCGCGGTCCGCCGTCAGGCTGTTGGCGCCGGAATAAGCCGCGCCGAAGGACGGCTTGCGCTGCCAGATATAGGTGGTCTGGCCATGGAAGGCGTAGTCCTCGGGGGCATCGGCCTGCACGGGCGCGTCGCTGCTTGTTCCGGCTTTTTCCTGCGCCAGGGCGGGCATGGCCGCCATGCCGGCAAGACCGGCCAGCGACAAGGCCACACCCGCCAGGCGCGCGGCAAAAAACAGGCGTAGCCGCGCTGGGGCGGCGTGGAAGCGACAAAGCAGCATGAAAAAATCCGGGGAACAGCAGCAGGCAAATCAAGGGGCGAGCCCGGCTGATGGGCGGACGAAGCATAGCCAAGCGTTTATGACATGTCTACCTTGCATTGCTGCATCGCAACATAGTCAAAATAAAAGTGGCTTATGCGACATTTTGCAATCGGCCTTGAATTAATTAATTCGTAAATTAATATTATCTGGAGATTCAGGAGCCGCCATGCCACCTGCTACTGCCACCCCGCCCGCAAGCCGCCGTCCGGGCCGGCCCGCCGCCGGGGATGCTGCCAGCGCCGGACAGCGCGAGCAGTTGCTCGACGCCGCCACCGCATTGTTCGCCCGGCGCGGCGTTGCCGCCACACCGATCAAGACCATCGCTACCCATGCTGGCGTCACCCCGGCGCTCGTGCACTACTACTTCCGCGATCGCGACCAGTTGCTTGACGCGGTGGTCGACGAGCGCCTGCAGCCGCTGGTGGAACAGGTGTTCGCGCCGGCCGCGGCCGACAGCGCGGACGCGGCAGCCATGCTGGTGGGCATTGCCGGGCGGCTGATCCGCACCGCCGCCGCCACGCCGTGGTTTCCCGGGCTGTGGATCCGCGAGATCGTTGGCGCGGACGGCCAGTTGCATCAGCGCGTGCTGCAGAAGATCGCGCTGCGGCGCGCCGGCCTGGTGATCGGCCCGCTAGCGGCGGCGCGCGCGCGCGGCGAGATCAACGCCAGCCTGGAGCCGGCCCTGCTGATGGTGTCGCTGATCGGCCTGACGCTGCTGCCGCTGGCCACCACCCATATCTGGCGCCGCCTGCCCGGCGCCGGCGCCATCGACAGCGAGGCGCTGGTACGCCACGTCAGCGCGCTGCTGGCGCACGGCCTGGGGGTACCGCCGATCGCGCCGATCGCGCCGATCGCGCCGATCGCGCCGATTGCGCCGATTGCGCCGATCGCGCAGCCCGGGCCGGCCACGCCGCCGTCCGCCTGAACCCAGCCTGCCCGCCACGGAGCCCGCATGCCTCGCCACGCTCAGCCTCATTCCTCCCGCCCCGTCCCGAACCTGCGTGCGGGCTGGCCATTGGCCGCCCTGATCGGCGCGGCGCTGCTATCCGCCTGTGGCGAGCCTGCCCCACCCTCCTGGCAGGGCTATGTGGAGGGCGAGTTCGTCAGCGTGGCCTCCCCCTTTGCCGGCCGGCTGGACCAGATCTCCGTCCAGCGCGGGCAGCAGGTGGCAGGTGGCGCGCCGCTATTCGCGCTGGAGGCCGACGACGAGCGCGCGGCCCGGCAGCAAGCGGCGGAACAAGTGCGCGTGGCCGAGTCCCAGCTTGCCGACCTGCAGACCGGCAAGCGCGTGCCGGAAGTCGACGTGAGCCGAGCCCAGCTGGCGCAGGCGCAAGCCGCCTCGGTGCGCAGCGCCGCGCAACGCAAGCGCGACGAAGCCCAGTACGCCATCGGCGGGATCGCGCTGGCGCAGCTGGAAGAGAGCCGCGCCACCGCCGCCTCCGACGCCGCCCGCGTGCGCGAGCTGCAGCGCGATATCGACGTGGCCAGGCTGCCGGGACGCACCGCGCAGCAGGCGGCCCAGCAAGCCCAGGTGGCCGCCGCGCGCGCCGCGCTGGCGCAGGCCGAGTGGAAGCTCTCGCGCAAGACAGTGGCCGCCACCCAGGCCGGCCTGGTCTACGACACGCCCTTCCGCCTTGGCGACTGGGTGCCGGCCGGCAGCCCGGTGGTACGGCTGCTGCCACCGGGCAACGTCAAGGTGCGTTTCTACGTGCCGCAGGCCGTGCTCGGCGCGTTCAAGAACGGCGAGGCCGTGCGCGTGCGCTGCGATGGCTGCGCCACGCCTGTTGCGGCCACGGTCACCTACATCTCCAGCCAGGCCGAGTACACGCCGCCGGTGATCTACAGCAATGAAACGCGCAACAAGCTGGTGTTCCTGGTGGAAGCGCGGCCCGCGCCGGCCGACGCGCCGAAGCTCCATCCGGGCCAGCCGGTCGAGGTGGCAAGGCCATGAACGCAACCGTTGCTCCCCTGGACGGCGGGGCCGGCAAAGCCAGCGCCCTGGCCATCGACGTGCACGACATCAACAAGCACTACGGTGACAAGCACGTCGTCAACAACCTGACGATGCAAGTCGCGCGCGGCGAGATCTTCGGCTTCCTCGGCCCCAACGGCAGCGGCAAGACCACGTCCATCCGCATGATGTGCGGGCTGCTGACGCCGGACTCGGGCACCGGCACCTGCCTGGGCTACGACATCCTGCGCGAGACCGCCGAGATCAAGCGGCGCGTGGGGTACATGACGCAGAAATTCTCCTACTGGGACGATCTCTCCATCCGCGAGAACCTGGATTTCGTGGCGCGCGTGTACGGCATGCCGCGCCGGCGCGAGGCGGTGGACCAGGCGCTCGAGCACCTCGGCCTGGCCAGCCGCGCGCAGCAACTGGCCGGCGCACTCTCGGGCGGCTGGAAGCAGCGCCTGGCGCTGGCAGCCTGCCTGCTGCATGAACCGGAACTGTTGCTGCTGGACGAGCCCACCGCCGGGGTCGACCCGAAGGCGCGCCGCGATTTCTGGGAGCAACTGCACCAGCTAGCCGCGCGCGGCATCTCGGTGCTGGTCAGCACGCACTACATGGATGAGGCCGAACGTTGCCACAAGCTCGCCTATATCGCCTACGGCAAGCTGCTGGCGCAGGGCACGGCAAGCGAAGTGGTGGCCAGCCAGAAGCTCGTCACCTGGAGCGTGCAGGGCGAGCAGCTTTCCGCGTTGTCGGATCAGCTCAAGGGAGCGCCGGGCGTGGAGCAGACCGTGGTGTTCGGCAGCGCGCTGCACATCACCGGGCATGATGCGCCCGCGCTGGAGGCCACGCTGCGCCGCATTGCCGGCCCGCAGCACCGGATCGAGCCAATCGAGACCAGCCTGGAAGACGTCTTCATCCACATGATGAGCGGCGCTGAGGACAATATGCGCGCGGGTGAGCAAAAGCAAAAAACCAGGCGGGATAGCAAGGAGGCCCGGGCATGACGCGCGACGCAGGCGAACCGGCCAAGGCCACCAACGGCGCACGCTTGCCGCTCTCCCTGCAGCGCTGGTGGAGCATCGTGCTCAAGGAGTTCCTGCAGCTGCGCCGGGACCGCGTCACCTTCGGCATGATCGTCGGCCTGCCCATCGTGCAGCTGATGCTGTTCGGCTTGGCCATCAACACCGATCCGCGCCACCTCACCACCGCGGTCATCGCCGCGGACCAGAGCGAGTTCACGCGCTCCTTCGTCGCCGGCATGCAGGCAACCACCTACTTCAACGTGGTCGGCACCCTGCCCGACGAAGCCGCCGGGCGCGAGGCGCTGATGAAGGGCGAGGTGCAGTTCGTGCTCAGCATCCCGCCCGACTTCACCAGCCGGCTGCTGCGCGGCGAACGCCCGGCGCTGCTGGTGGAGGCCGATGCCACCGACCCGTCCGCCACCGGCTCGGCCATCGCCGCGCTGTCGCAGCTGCCGTTCTCGGTCGCGGACAAGGACCTGCAGGGCGCGCTGGCGCACCTGGCGGGCGGCAAGCCGCCGTTCGACGTGCAGGTGCAGCGCCTCTATAACCCGGAGGGACTCACGCAGTACAACATCATTCCCGGGCTGATGGGCGTGATCCTGACCATGACCATGGTCATGATGACGGGCCTGGCGATGACGCGCGAACGCGAGCGCGGCACCATGGAAAACCTGCTTGCCACGCCGGTCAGGCCGCTGGAGGTGATCAGCGGCAAGATCGTCCCCTACATCTTCATCGGCCTGATCCAGTCCACCATCATCCTGCTGGCCGCGCGCTGGGTCTTCGGCGTGCCGTTTGTCGGCTCGGTGGTGGCGGTCTACCTGGCGGCGCTGCTGTTTATCGCCGCCAACCTGACCGTGGGCATCACGCTGTCGTCGCTTGCGCAAAACCAGTTGCAGGCGGTGCAGCTGACGTTTTTCTACTTCCTGCCGAACCTGCTGCTATCCGGCTTCATGTTTCCCTTCCAGGGGATGCCGCGCTGGGCGCAGGCCATTGGCAACGTGTTGCCGATGACCTACTTCAACCGCCTGATCCGCGGCATCCTGCTCAAAGGCAACAGCTGGACCGAGCTATGGCCGAACGTGTGGCCGATGGCCTTGTTCACGGTCGTCGTCATGACCATCGCGGTGCGTTTCTATCGCCGCACGCTGGATTGAGGAGCCTGCCATGCAAGCCCTGCCACACGGCAAACCGACATCGCGCACGGCTCTCGCCGTCATGGCGGCGGCCATGCTTTCGGCATGCGCGGTGGGCCCGGACTTCACCGCGCCGGCCGCGCCCGCCGCGCCGTCCTATACCGAGGGCACACAGCCAGCGCGCACCAGCGCCGCCGACACACCGCACGGCCAGGCGCAAACGCTGGAGAGCGGCGCCGACGTGCCGGCGCAATGGTGGACGCTGTTTCGCAGCCCCGCGCTGGACCGCGCCATCCGCGCGGCGCTGGATGCCAGCCCAACGCTGGCGCAAGCACAGGCCCGCATCGAACAGGCGCGCCAGGAACTGGTGGCCACCACCGGCGCGCGCCTGCTGCCGCGCGTGGACGCCAAGCTCAACACCACGCGCCAGCAGGTCGACTTCAACTCGCTTGGCATCACCGCCTTCCCAAGCCCCGGGCCGTTCACGCTGTACGGCGCCAGCGTGGAGATCTCCTACACGCTCGACCTGTTCGGTGGCCAGCGCCGCGAACTGGAAGGCCTGCGCGCGGCGGTGGACTACCAGCGCTTCGAGCTGGAAGCCGCGCGCCTGACGCTGGCCGGCAACGTGGCCACGGCCGCCATCCGCGAGGCTGGCTTGCGCGCGCAGATTGCCGACACCGAGGCCATCGTGGCGGCGCAGCAGCGCCAGCTCGCCATCACCGAGCAACGCTTGCGCGCGGGCGGCGTGGCGCAGGTGGACGCGCAGCGCCAGCGCAATGAACTGGCGCAGAGCCAGGCGTTGCTGCCGGGCCTGGCGCAGCAGCTTGCGGCCACGCGGCACCAGCTTGCCGTGTACCTGGGACAGGCGCCCGCGAGCGCCGAGCTGCCCGAGTTCCGGCTGGAAGATCTCACCTTGCCCGCCACGCTTCCGGTAAGCCTGCCCTCCGCCATGGCAAGGCGGCGCCCGGATATCCGCGCGGCCGAGGCACTGCTGCACCAGGCGTCGGCCAATATTGGCGTGGCTACCGCGCAGCTCTACCCGCAGCTCACGCTGTCCGGCAGCGCCGGCACGCAGGCGCTTTCCGCGCGCGATCTGTTTGGCAGTCTCAACGTGTGGTCGCTGGCCGCGGGGCTGGCGCAGCCGGTGTTCCGCGGCGGCGAACTGGTGGCGCGCAAGCGCGCGGCGCAAGCGGCCTACGCGCAATCGCTCGCGGCCTACCAGCAAACGGTACTGCAAGGCCTGCGTGAAGTCGCGGATTCGCTGCGCGCGCTGGAAGCCGATGCCAACACCTTGCAGGCGCGCGCCGACAGTGCGAAGCAGGCCGCCGATACGCTATCGGTGGTGACCGGCCAGTATCGTCTCGGCGGCGTCAGCCAGCTTGCGGTGCTCGATGCCGAGCGGCAGTACCGGCAGGCCGCGCTCTCGCTGTCGCAGGCCACCGCCAGCCGCTTTACCGATTCCGCGGCGCTGCTGCAGGCGCTGGGAGGCGGCTGGTGGCAGGCAGAGGCGACCGCTGCGCAGTGAAGCGCTCGTGCTAGCGGTGCCGTCTCAACATGAAGCTGGCGCACGCCGGCCCGATCGCGGCGCGAGCGGCGCGGCGCTCAACGCCCCAGAAACCCGCGCAACCGCCGCACACCCTCGTCCAGCCTTGCCGGATCACACGCATAGCACCAACGCACAAAGCCCTCCCCCTCGTCCCCGAACGCGCTTCCCGGCGCCAGCCCGAGCCGTGCCTCGCGCACCAGCTGCTTGCACAACGCCAGGCTGTCGCTGGCGCCGGCCAGCCGGAAGAACACATACATGGCGCCCTCGGGCGCATGCACATCCACGCCCGGCACCACAGCCAACGCACCCACCAGGTGATCGCGCGCCGCGCGCAGCCTGCCGACCAGTTCACGGGTAAAGGCCTCGCCCTCCCGCACCGCCACGATGCCGGCTTCCTGCACGAAGGACGGCGCGCACGATGTGTTGTACTCAACCAGCTTGCCCAGGTCGTCGGTGAGCGCCGCGGGCAGCACCATCCAGCCCAGCCGCCAGCCGGTCATCAACCAGGCCTTGGAGAATGAGTTGACGCAGATCACCCGCTCGTCGCGGCTGGCGATATCCAGGAACGACGGCGCGATGGCGCCATCGCCTTCGCCGTAATACAAGCGCTCGTACACTTCATCGGCAATGATCCAGATGCCATGGCGCCGGCAGTGCGCGAGCACCGCTTGCTGGTCCGCGCGCGACATCACCCAGCCGGTAGGGTTGTTCGGCGAGTTGATCATCAGCAAGCGCGTATCAGGCGTCAGCGCGGCCAGCAGCTTGTCGAGATCCAGGGTCCAGCCGTGCGTGCCGTAATCGAGCGAGACGGTTTCCACCTCGGCGCCAAGGATCTTGGGGATTTCCACCAGGTTGGGCCACAGCGGCGTGACGGCAACCGCGCGGTCACCGGGCCCGGCCACCAGCTGGGCAGCCAGCATCAGCGCGTTGACGCCGGCGCTGGTCACCACCACGTTGTCCAGAGCGGTGGCGCCATGCAGCGCGCTGACGTAGTCGGCCAGCGCGCTGCGCAGCGGGGCAATGCCCAGGTTGTGCGTGTAGAACGTCGCCCCGCCGGCCAGTGCCCGGCTGGCGGCGTCGCGGATAAAGGCGGGCGTGACCTGGTCGGACTCGCCGAACCAGAAGGGCAGCACGTCGGGCAGGCCGATGCCGGCATTGGCCACCTCGCGGATGCGCGAGGCGCGCAGGTGATGGACGGTGGCACGGGCTGCGGCCGGGGCGCACGCAAAGCCGGACGGGCTGATGGACATCTGGGCTCCTTGCGGTGTAAGGGTCGGACTGCGGGTCGGACTGCGGACCCCACAGAGCGTACCGCAAAGGCACTGCCGCCGGTATGCCCGGCAGCGTGCCGAGCGGGCTGGCTAACGCCCGGGCCCGGCGGAATCGTCCTGCTGCGGCCAGCCGGGTTTCATCCGCAGGCCAAAGCTGCTGCGCGGCTGCACGTCGCGCTCGGGGCGCAGTGCATATTGGTCGTGGTTGACCTGCGGCGCGGTGGTGGCTTGCTGAACGGCCCGGGAGGTTGGCGTCGGCGCCGAGGCCACGCGCTTGCCCGCCTTGGCAGGCGCGCGTGCGCCGCTGGCGTCCGATGCGGCAGCGGGTGCCGCCAGCGCGGACGTGCTGGCCAGGGCGAGCCAAACCGCCGTCACGATGGCGGGTAGGCAGAGGAAGGAGAAAAGAGAAAGGGGTTTTGGTATCACGCTGTCATGCGGCGGCTACGCATGGCCCGCCCGGCCGCCACCTCTGCGGCGCACGGCTGGACCGGCGGCGGCCACCAGTTGCTGAATCCGTCATTGTGTCAGCTACCGGGGCCGCCGGGTGAAAACGGCCTGCAGCCTCGCCCTCCGGGTAGGGGCGAGGCCCCCGTGCTGGCTTTACTGCGCCGCCGCAAGGCGGCGCCTGGCATCGTTGCCGCTCTCTGGCGCGGCCTTGCCAGCCACCTTGCCGCGGGCCAGCACCGGCGCCAGCGCCGCGCCGGTGTGGCTGGCCCGCACCCGCACCAGCCCCTCGGGGTCGGTCGCGGCGACAATGCCGCCGCCCGCCACGCCGCCCTCCGGGCCCAGGTCGAGGATCCAGTCCGCCTCGGCGATCACGTCGAGATCATGCTCGATCACCACCACGCTGTGCCCGCCATCCGCCAGGCGGTGCAGCACACGGATCAGCTTGGCCACATCGGCCATGTGCAGGCCCACGGTAGGCTCATCCAGCACGTACAGCGTGTGCGGCGCCTGCTGCCCACGGCGGGTGATGTCGTCCCGCACCTTGGACAGCTCGGTCACCAGCTTGATGCGCTGCGCCTCGCCGCCAGACAGCGTGGGCGACGGCTGGCCCAGCGTCAGGTAGCCCAGGCCCACGTCCTTCATCAGCTGCAGCGGGTGCGCGATATTGGACATGGCGGAGAAGAATTCCACCGCCTCGTCGATCTCCATCGTCAGCACGTCGCCGATATTCTTGCCGCGCCAGGTAACCGCCAGCGTTTCCGGGTTGAAGCGCTGGCCGTGGCAGACATCGCAATGCACCTTCACGTCCGGCAGGAAGCTCATGCCGATGGTGCGCACGCCCTGCCCCTCGCAGGCCGGGCAGCGCCCGTCGCCGGTGTTGAAGGAAAAGCGCGAGGCGGAATAGCCGCGCGCCTTGGCCTCCAGCGTCTGCGCGAACAGCTTGCGGATGGTGTCCCACACGCCGATATACGTGGCCGGGCAGGAGCGCGGCGTCTTGCCGATCGGGGTCTGGTCGACCTCGAGCACGCGATCGATGCTCTCATACCCGGTGATGGACTCGCAGCCCTGCCAGTTGTGCGTGACCTCCAGCTTGCGGCGCGGCTCGGTGCGCGCCGTGGCCTGCGAGCGCGCGGGCGCCTCGCTGCCCGCCGCCTTGCGCGCGCGCCGCGTGGCAGGCGACGACATCACCGAGCGGCCCACCGCATCGAGCAGGTTGGCCATCAGCACATCGCGCGCCAGCGTGGACTTGCCGGAGCCGCTGACGCCCGTGATGGCAACCAGCCGCGCCAGGGGAATGCTGGCGGTAACGTTGCGCAAGTTGTGCTTCGTGGCGTTGTGCACGGTCAGCCAGCGCTCAGGTACGGCCGCGCTGTTCTTGCCTTCCGGCTTGACCTCACGGCGCGGCTGCAACGGATGCAGGATCGGATGGGCGAGGAACTGCCCGGTGAGCGAATCCGCACTGGCCGACAGCGCGGCCACGCCGCCTTGCGCCACCAGCGTGCCGCCGCGCTTGCCGGCACCAGGGCCGATGTCGATGATGTGGTCGGCGCGGCGGATGGTGTCCTCGTCGTGCTCCACCACCACCAGCGTGTTGCCCTTCTCGCCGAGCTTGCGCAGGGCGTCGAGCAGGATCTGGTTGTCGCGCGGATGCAGGCCGATGGTGGGCTCGTCAAGCACGTAGCACACGCCCTGCAGGTTGCTGCCAAGCTGCGCCGCCAGCCGGATGCGCTGCGCCTCGCCGCCGGACAGGCTGGGCGCGGCGCGGTCCAGGCTCAGGTAGCCCAGGCCGACCTCTTCCAGGAACTGCAGGCGGCTGCGGATCTCGCTCACCACGTCGCGCGCGATCTCGCCTTCGCGCCCGGCCAGGTGCAGGCCCTGCACCCAGCGGTGCGTGTCGGACACTGTCCACTGCGCCACTTCCACGATGGGGTGCGCGTCGAAGGTGACCGCGCGCGCCACCGGGTTCAGCCGCGTGCCGCCGCAATCCGCGCACGGGGTATCGGCCACGTCATCCGGCTCTTGCTGTTCCGAGGGCAGCGTCTGCTCGCGCCCGCGGTTGTCGTCGGCCATCACGGTATCGTCGTAGGCCGCACGCTGCTCGCGCGTGAGGGTCAGGCCGGTACCCACGCAGCTGGTGCACCAGCCGTGCTTGCTGTTGTAGGAGAACAGGCGCGGGTCCAGTTCCGGATAGCTGGTGCTGCACACCGGGCAGGCGCGCTTGGTCGAGAACACCGTGGTGCTGCCGACGCGAGCGGTGCCGCCGTTGCCCATGGCATGCTGCAGGCCATCGAGCGGCGCCAGCAGGTGCATCACGCCCTTGCCGGCTTCCAGCGCCTGCCCGAGCAGCGCGCGCAATGCGGCTTCGTTGTCCGCGGACACTACGATGTCACCCACCGGCAGTTCGATGGTGTGCTCGCGGAAACGGTCCAGGCGCGGCCACGGGTCCACTGGCAGGAATTCGCCGTCCACGCGCAGGTGCGTGTTGCCGCGCGCCTTGGCCCATTTGGCCAGGTCGGTATAGACCCCCTTGCGGTTGACCACCAGCGGCGCCAGCAGGCCCACATGCTGGCCCTTGTAGTCGCGCAGCAACTGCGCCGCGATGGACTCGGGGCTTTGCGAGGTGACCGGCGTGCCGTCGTGGATGCAATGCTGGATGCCCAGCTTCACATACATCAGCCGCAGGAAGTGCCAGACCTCGGAGGTGGTCGCTACCGTGCTCTTGCGGCCGCCGCGCGACAGGCGCTGCTCGATGGCCACCGTGGGCGGGATACCGTACACCGCATCCACCTCCGGCCGCCCCGCGGGCTGCACGATGGAGCGCGCGTAGGCATTGAGGGATTCGAGATAGCGACGCTGCCCTTCATGGAACAGGATGTCGAAAGCAAGCGTGGATTTGCCCGATCCCGACACACCGGTGATCACATTGAATTTGCCATGCGGGATATCGACGTTGAGCGCCTTCAGGTTGTGCTCGTGCGCGTTGACGATGCGCACCACGTCCTCGCCCTCGATGGCGCGGCGCGCGCGCGCCGCGCGCAAGGCGGCCTGCAAGGGCACGCCCGCGTCCTCCGCGACAAAGGCATGGCCGACGGCGCGGTCGTATTGCAGCAGCGCCTTGCCGGTATGCGAGTGCGCGCAGCGCTTGACGTCTTCCGGCGTGCCCACGCACAGCACTTCACCGCCGGCGTCGCCGCCCTCGGGGCCGAGGTCGATGATCCAGTCGGCGGCGCGCACCACGTCGAGGTTGTGCTCGATCACGATCAGCGAGTGGCCGCCATCGAGCAGCTTGCCGAAAGCGCGCATCAGCTTGGCGATGTCGTCGAAGTGCAGCCCGGTGGTGGGCTCGTCGAACATGAACAGCTTGCACTCGTACGGCATCGGCTTGACGCGCGTATTGCTCGCCTGCGCGGTCTCGGCCAGGTAGCCGGCCAGCTTCAGCCGCTGGGCCTCGCCCCCGGACAATGTCGGCACCGGCTGGCCCAGCTTCACGTATTCCAGGCCCACGTCGACGATCGGCTGCAGCACGCGCAGCACCGCCGCGTCGCCAGCAAAGTACGCCACGGCCTCGCTCACGGTCAGCTCGAGCACATCGGCCACGCTGAGCGCGCGCGGCGGCTGGCCCGGCAGCGCGCGCTCGATCTTCACTTCGAGGATCTCCGCGCGGTAACGCCGTCCATCGCAATCCGGGCAGCGCAGGTAGACGTCGGAGAGGAACTGCATCTCGACGTGCTCGAAGCCCGAGCCACCGCAGGTGGGGCAGCGCCCGTCGCCGGAGTTGAAGCTGAACATGCCCGCGGTATAGCTGCGCTGCAGCGCCATGGGCGCCTTGGCGAACAGCTTGCGGATCTCGTCGAAGGCCCCCACATAACTGGCCGGATTGGAGCGCGCGGTCTTGCCGATGGGCGACTGGTCGACAAACACCACATCGGCCACCTGTTCCGCGCCGGTGAGGCTGCGAAAGGCGCCGGGCGCATCCGTGGACTTGCCGAACTGGCGCGCCATGGCGGGATACAGCACGTCCTGCAGCAAGGTGGACTTGCCCGAGCCGGAAACGCCGGTCACGCATACCAGGCGCTGTAGCGGGATCTCCACGGTGACGTCACGCAGGTTGTGCTCGGAGGCGCCTTCGAGCACGATGCGCGGCGTCGCGGCATCAACCGCGCGAGGTTGCCAGCGGGAGAGATCGGTCACCTGGCGATGGCCGGCAAGATACTCGCCGGTGAGCGTGCCCGAGCCGCGGATATCGGCAGGCGTGCCGTCAAAGATGATGTTGCCACCGCGCTCGCCCGGGCCGGGACCCATGTCGATGAGCCGGTCAGCCGCGAGCATCACCGAAGGATCGTGCTCCACCACCACCAGCGTATTGCCGGCGTCACGCAGGCGATGCATGGCCTCGACGATGCGGTTCAGGTCACGCGGGTGCAGGCCGATGCTGGGCTCGTCCAGCACGAACAGCGTCTTGACCAGCGAGGTGCCGAGTGCGGTGGTCAGGTTGATCCGTTGCACCTCGCCGCCGGACAGCGTGCGGCTCTGACGGTCCAGCGTGAGGTAGCCCAGGCCCACGTCGCACAGGTATTTCAGGCGCGTGCGCACCTCGGCCAGCAACAGCTTGAGCGCGTCATCGAGCATCAGGCTCGGCAGCGTGAGCTCATCGAAGAACTTGCGGATGCGCTCGATCGGCATCAGCATCAGGTCGTGCACGGTGAGGCCCGGCAGCGCTTCGAGCTGCGTGCGGTCCCAGTCCACGCCGCGCGGCAGGAAGCGCTTGTCCGGCGCGCATACGGCGTCCGCACCCGGCTTGCTGCCCAGGCGCCACAACAGCGCCTCGGTCTTCAGCCGCGCGCCGCCGCAGGTCTCGCACGGCGTATAGCTGCGGTACTTCGATAGCAGCACGCGGATGTGCATCTTGTACGCCTTCGACTCCAGGTAGTCGAAGAAGCGCTTGACGCCATACCAGTGCGTATTCCACTTGCCATTCCAGTCCGGCGAGCCGTCGATGACCCAGGCGCGCTCGGCCGGGGTGAGGCTTGACCACGCCACGTCGCGCGGGATGCCCGCCTTGGCGGCGTAGCGCATCAGGTCGTCCTGGCACTCCTTCCAGGCCGGCGTCTGCATCGGCTTGATGGCACCGCCGCGCAGCGTCTTGCGCTCGTCCGGGATCACCAGGCCGAGGTCGACGCCGATCACGCGGCCGAAGCCGCGGCAGGTCTCGCAGGCGCCGTAGGCGGAGTTGAAGGAGAACAGCGCGGGCTGCGGATCGGCATAGCGGATATCGCTTTCCGGGCTGTGCAGGCCGGTCGAGAACCGCCACACCTGCGCCTGCGCGCCCTCGTCCGCCGCGTCGATCACGTAGACATTGACCCGGCCGCTGCCGCGCTTGAGCGAGGCCTCGATGGCTTCCAGCACCCGCACCTTTTCGGTATTGCCCAGGCGGAAGCGGTCGGCCACCACGTCCAGCACCTTGCGCGGGCCGGTGGGCGAGGCCACCACGCGCTGCGCCTGCACGCGCGTGTAGCCGCTGACGGAGAGCCACTGCTCGATCTCGGCATCGGTGGTGGTTTCCGGCAGTTCCACCGGGAAGGTGACGACCAGGCGCGGATCGCCCTGGGCGGCACGTGCTTGCAGCTCCGCGTAGATGGTCTCCGGCGAGTCATGCCGCACGGGCTGCGCGGTCTGGCGGTCGAACAGCTCCGCGGCGCGCGCGTACAGCAGCTTCAGGTGATCGTTGAGCTCCGTCATCGTGCCGACCGTGGAGCGCGAGCTGCGCACCGGGTTGGTCTGGTCGATGGCGATGGCCGGCGGCACGCCGTCCACCCGGTCAACCTGCGGCCGGTCCATGCGGTCCAGGAACTGGCGCGCATAGGCGCTGAAGGTTTCGACGTAGCGCCGCTGCCCTTCGGCGTAGAGCGTATCGAACACCAGGCTCGATTTGCCCGAACCCGACGGCCCCGTCACCACGGTCATTTCGCCGGTGTGCAGGTCGAGGTCGAGATTCTTGAGATTGTGCTGACGGGCTCCGCGGATACGGATGACACCGGATGACATGGGATGCGTCCTTTAAGGCGTGGCTTGCGAGTGGCTAGCTGGTGGCTTGCGTGCGGCGTGCGATTGGCGAAGACGGGCCTGGCAGGGCACACGGGCCCCGGGAGCGCGGCGAAAGCCATCGCGAATCGCGGTATTGGTACGGTCGGTACGGTCAGGCCGCTATCCTATCCCGAAGGACGGCAGCGTGCCGCGCGCTGAAGTGTGGCGCTGACATCTCCTGACAGCACGGTGTCAGGAGGAAATGGGGACGGATTTGAAAAAGGAAAGGCCTGCGAGGCGCCCCGCCCGTTGCCGGGCGCGTGACGCCTCAACGGGTTGCAGGCAAGCGGTAGCCGTCGTTGAGGGTCTTCAGGAACGCGATGACGTCGCGGATCTCCGCCTCCGACAGGGCGGCCTTGCTGCCAGGCGCGCCGCCGAACGGGGGTTCCATATTGACGTTGTCACGATACCGCGGCGGCAGGTCGTCGAACTTGTCGACGCTGCCATCGGCCTTGCGCGGGTACCACTTGCCGGGATTGCTGTCCCGTTGCACATAGAAACGCAACACCGCTTCCAGCGAATGAAAGGCGCCGTTGTGGAAGAAGGTCTTGCGTTGCGCCACGTTGCGCAAACCAGGCGTGCGGAACAGGCCGCAGTACTCGGCGCGCGCCTTCAGGTCGGTGCGATCCGGCCCGCACAGGCCCATGTCGAAGAAGGCCGGATCGGCATTGACCGCCAGCTTGCGGTTGCGCGGCACGCCCAGCGCAATGAAGCCAAAATCGCTGAAGGCGGGAAAGACGCCATCGGCGCTGATCGCGCTGGGGTGGCAAGCCGCGCAGTTGCCCTTGGCGGGATCGTTGAACAGGCGCAGGCCGCGCGCTTCCTGCTCGCTCAGCTTGACCTGCCGCCGCAGGAACGCATCGTACTTGCTGCTGTAGGGATAGAACTCCGACGGCGTTTCCTGGAACACCTCGAGCGCCATCAGCGCGGCCTGGAAAGCGACCTCGTCGCGCTCCAGGATGTCTGCGCCGAACACCTCGCGCAAGGTCTGCGCATGCTTGCCGGCGCGCAGCCTGGCGGCCACCGCCGCCGCGTCCGCGTTCGCCATCTCGTGCGGGGACAGCAGGGGAATGCCGGCCTGCTCGTGCGTGGAAGACGCCCGCCCGTCCCAGTTGTGGCCGCCGGTGGGGCCCTGGTCTTCGCTGTCGTCGCCGTCGTTCTCATGGAAATGCTCGGAGAACGGCGGCACGTTCTGCACATAGCGCAGCGACGGCGCCGCGCGCGCGCCGGTGCGCAGCATGTCGGGGCCACCCAGTTGCACCGACAGGTCGTTGGCCGGCCCATAGGCGTGTTCCGGGCTGTGGCAGCTTGCGCACGCGAGCCGGCCGGACGCCGACAACGCGGGATCAAAGAACAGCGCCTTGCCAAGCGCGGCCATGGCCGGCACCTGCGGCCGGCGCGTTGCCATCATGGTGTAGAACGCGTCGGCATAGGCTGGCCGCGAAGACGCGGCGACCTGGCTGGCGGCCGGCGCGGATGCCGGGGCCGCAGCCACGCCCTCCTGTCCGGACTTGCCACAGCCCGCCAGGGTCAGGGCGAAAACCAGCAGCACCGCCCCGGTGGCAAGGCGGCGGATCGGGGAAGGAACTGGCGGCAGAACAAAGCGCGGTGGCATCTGTGCGGCGAAGTGGAATGGCCAGGGCGGGATGGATGCGGCAGCCCAGGCACAGGAGATTCAGGAATGGGCAGCCACGCTAGCACGCGTGCATGACAGCGGCGTGTCATGCACGGCCGGAAATCTTTCTCTCGTCCCGGCGCCATCATCAATCTGACATGGTGCGGCGCGAGAATCACGCGGCTGTCCCAAAAAAACCGCCTATACATAACGAAAAAAGGATATTCCATGCGCCGAGCCTTAAGACTTTATCCCCTTGCAGCGGTGGCCGCCGCTGCCATGGCCGCCTGCGGCGGCAGCGACTCCACTGCTGCCCTCACCACCTCGGGCGTGGTGACCGGCAGCTATTTCGAGCACGCCAAGGTCTGCATCGATGCCAACAACAATGGCAAGTGCGAAAGCACGGAAACCAGCACCTACACCGACAAGAACGGCGCCTTTACGCTCACCGGCCAAGGCGCGATCGCCGCCGAGATCGGCAGCGACGCCTTCCGCAACGATGACGCCGGCGGCCACGCAGCCGTGACCCGTCCGCTGGTGTTCCGCGCACCGGCCGGCGCCAACGGCGTGCTCAGCGCGATTACGACCGAACTGGTCGCGCTCACGGAGTCTAACGGCGGCGACCTCACCGCGGCCAAGGCACGTCTGGCCGCCCGCATCGGCGTGACGGCGGACAAGCTGCTGGCCGACCACAACAAGGAAACCGACAAGGCCATCAAGGCAACCCTGCAGGCGGAGATCGATCAGACCATCGACCTGATCGCCGACGCGGTGGCCGGCGGCGGCGACCTCGCCCAGGCGCTGCGCGACGGCGTCGCCAAGCGGGTCGCCCTCGACAACATCAAGACCGTGGTGGTGATCTATGCCGAGAACCGCGGCTTCGACAATCTCTACGGGCTGTTCCCGGGCGCCAACGGCATCCCCGGCGTGAACCCCACCTCGACCGGCACCGCCGAGCCCCAGAAGGACTTCGATGGCTCCGTGCTGCCGGTGCTGCCGCCGACCTGGGGCGGGCTCACCGCGGCAGGGCAAACCACGCAGCTGCCGCAGGCCAGCACCGCCAACTGGGCGAACAAGCCGTTCCAGATCGACACCCCGCTTGTGTCTGGCGGCATCAACGGCACCGGCACATTAGTCTCGCAAGACGTCACCACGCGCGACCTGGTGCACCGCTTCTACAACAACCAGATGCAGATCAACGGCGGCAAGAACGACAAGTACGCCGCGTTCTCGGACGCGGGCGGCCTGTCGATGGGCTATTACGACGGCAGCCAGATGCAGATGTGGCAACTCGCCAAGCAGTACGTGCTGGCCGACAATTTCTACATGGGTGCCTTTGGTGGCTCGTTCCTGAACCACCAGTACCTGATCTGCGCCTGCGCGCCGCAGTACCCGAACGCCGACGCGGCCACCTCGCCGGCCAAGGGCTCGATCTCCGCGATCGACGTCGACGCCAACGGCAACTTCGTGCGCCTGACCCCCGGCACCGGCAACCCCACCTCGGTCCTCTCCGGCAAGGCGGTGTACCAGAACGACAGCACGCTGACACCCAAGGACGCCAGCGGCATGTTCTACGCGGTCAACACCATGCAGCCGGACTACCAGCCTAGCGGCAACAAGCCCGCCACCACCGATGCCACGGGCCTCTACGCCGACTCCACCAAGGCGACCACGCTGCCGCCGCAGACCCAGACCACCATCGGCGACCTGCTGAACGCGCGCGGCGTGAGCTGGGCCTGGTACGCCGGTGCCTGGGCCAAGGCCACGCAGGACCCGACCGCCATCTACAACAACACCGTGCCCAACTTCCAGGCGCACCACCAGCCGTTCAACTACTACGCCAACTTCGACCCGGTCACCCAGGCCGCCAACCGCAGCGCGCACCTGAAGGACTTCGACAGCCAGTTCCTGCAGGACGCCGCCGCCGGCAACCTCCCTGCGGTCACCTTCTACAAGCCGCAGGGCAACCTGAACCAGCACCCCGGCTACGCGAGCGTGGCCGACGGCGACAAGCATATCGCCAGCGTGATCGCGCAGCTCCAGCAGAGCCCGCAGTGGAAGAACATGCTGATCCTCGTCACCTACGACGAAAACGGCGGCTTCTACGACCACGCGCAAGTGCCCACCGGCGACCGCTGGGGCCCGGGCACGCGCATCCCGGCGATCCTGGTGTCGCCGTATGTGAAGAAGGGCTTTGTCGACCACACGCAATACGACACGGCCTCGGCGCTGCGCTTCATCACCCGCCGCTTTGTCCTGCCGACCCTGCCGGGCCTGCAGCAACGCGATACCGCCCTGCTCGCCAACAAGGGCAAGGCCATGGGCGACCTGACCAACGCGCTGGACTTCACCGCCATGCCGCACTGAGCACGCACGGCGCCGTCACCGGCGCTGCGATGGAAAACGGGCGCCTCCTCGCGCCCGGCACACTACCGCAAGGCCTCTCGTTGACGGGAGGCCTTGTTCATCTTGGATTGCGCAGCGCTTGCATGCCGTGCAGTTCGCAATGCGCCTCCCCCTACAATACCGCCAGTCGTTGCGGGCAAGGGAATCGGGGAAGGCATATGGAACTTCGGCAGCTGCGCTATTTCGTGCAGGTAGTGGAACTGGGCAGCATGGGGCAAGCGGCCCAGAAGCTGGGCGTCGTCACTTCCGCGCTAAGCCAGCAGATCAGCCGGCTGGAGAGCGAGTTGTCGACCCGCCTCTTGCAAAGGACATCGAGCGGCGTCGTCCCAACCGACGCGGGCCTGGCCTTCTGGCGGCAGGCGCAGCTGGCGATCCGCCACGCCGACGACGCAGTACGCGCCGCGCAGCTTGCGCGCCTCTCCGGCCACGTCAGCGTAGGCATGGCGCCGAGCACCATCGCCGTGCTCGGCCTGCCCTTCATGCTGGCCATGCGCGAGCGCTATCCCGATATCCGGCTGCACCTGGTCGAGAACCTCTCCGGCAACCTGGCGTCGATGATCGGAGCGCGGCAACTCGACCTCGCCGTGCTGTTCCAGATCGAAGGCACCCAGCGCTGGGACGTGACGCCGCTGCTTGACGAGCGCCTGTTCGTCATCGCCCGGGAGGGACTTGCGGGACTACCGGCGGCCGGGCCCGTGCGGATCGAGCAGCTTGGCGAGCTGCCGCTGATCCTGCCAAGCAGCCCGCATGGCTTGCGTGCCCTGCTCAACACCGCGTTTGCGCGCAGCCAGCACCCGCTCAACGTCATTGCCGAGATCGACGGCCTGGCGATGCTGATGGATGCGGTGCGCGCCGGCCTCGGCGCCACCATCCAGCCCGGCGCGGCGGTGGCCCGGCTGATCGGCGAGCCGCTGCGCATGCTGGAAATCGCCGACAGCAATAGCAACAGCACGGTCCATCGGCCCAACCTGCTGGTCAGCCTCTGCGACGATGAACTGTCTCCGGCTGGCCTGGCGGCCCGCACCGTGCTGGCCAGTGTGACCCGCGCGCTGGTCGAGGACGGACGCTGGCCCGGCGCCACTCTTCACAAAGCCTGAAGACCCCTTGCCGGAACAAGACTGGCGCCGGCCTGAGGCGCTACGTACAGTCTTGCCAGCAAAAAAGCGCACCGCGCCAACTACCAGAACGATCCCTCAGGAGACAAGATGAAGCCCACCGCACGCCGCGCCGTGATCGCCAGCATCCTCGGCACCGCCCTCATGTCGGCGGGTGTCGTCGCGTTCGCGGCGGATAGCTGGCCCGCCAAGCCGATCTCGCTGGTCGTCCCGTTTGCCGCTGGCGGCACTACCGACATCATCGGCCGCACCATCGGCCAGAAGCTCGGCGAAGCGTTGCGCCAGCCGGTGGTGATCGACAACCGGCCCGGCGCGGGCGGCACGCTCGGCGCCGCCAACGTGGCAAGGGCGCAAGCGGATGGCTACACCTTCCTGCTCGCCACCATCGCACACACGATGGCGCCCGGCATCTACAAGACGCTCCCCTACGATTTCGCCAAGGACCTCGACCCGATCGGCATGGTCGCGTTGACGCCCAACGTGCTGCTGGTCAACCAAATGATCCCGGCCAGGTCCGTGCCGGAACTGATTGCCTACATCAAGGCGCATCCAGGCAAGATCAACTATGGCTCCGCCGGCACCGGCAGCACCGAGCACCTATCCGGCGAGCTGTTCCGCTCGATGACGGGCACCGACATCGCCCACGTGCCCTACAAGGGCGGCGCCCCGATGATGACGGACCTGATCGCCGGGCAAATCCAGATGGCCATCGAAACCAGCCCCTCCGCCGCGCCCCACGTACGCAGCGGCAAGGTGAAGGCGCTCGCTGTCACCACGGCGAAACGGTCTTCCGCCTACCCCGGCGTCCCGACACTCGACGAGAGCGGCGTCAAAGGATTCGAGGTGACGACGTGGTACGCACTGATGGCGCCGCGTGGCACGCCGCCTGCGATCGAGCAGCGTATGGGCACCGAGCTGGCAAAAGTCCTGCAACTGCCCGAGGTGCAGAAACGCTTCGAGGAGCAAGGCGTGACGGCAGGCGATATGGCGCCGGCACAGTTGGCCGGGTTCATTCGTTCGGAGACCACCAGGTGGACCAAGGTGGCCAAGGACTCGGGGGCGACCGCGGAGTGAAGTGCGGGGGCCTTCGAAAGGCCAAGAAACAAAAAACCCCGGGAATCAACGATTCCCGGGGTTTTTGTTTGCCGGTGCAGGCCGTACCGACAGTCGCGGCCTGGGATGGCGGGGATGCTCAGAATGGTCAGAACGGAATATCGTCGTCCATGTCTTCAAAGCCATTCGACGGAGCCTGCTGCTGGCGACGCGCGCCACCGGCACCTTGCTGGCCACCGGCAGCCTGGCCGCCACCGCTGCGCGCACCGCCGCCGTAACCACCGCCGCCGCCCGACGATTCGCGGCCACCACCGTAGCCACCGCCGCCACCGCCCATGTCGTCGCCACCGCCGCCGCCACCGCCCATGCCCTGGCGCGAGCCCAGCATCTGCATTTGCTCAGCCACGATTTCGGTGCTGTATTTTTCCGCGCCGGACTGGTCGGTCCACTTGCGGGTGCGGATGCGCCCTTCGATATAGACCTGCGAGCCCTTGCGCAGGTACTGGCCGGCGATCTCGGCCAGCTTGCCGAAGAAGGCGATGCGGTGCCACTCGGTGGCTTCCTTCATCTCGCCGCTGGTCTTGTCCTTGTAACGATCGGTGGTCGCCAGGCGGATGTTGCTCACGGCGTCGCCGCTGGGCAGGTAGCGGGTTTCCGGATCCGCGCCCAGGTTGCCGACGAGGATGACTTTGTTGATCGATGCCATGTGAATGTTCTCCCAGGGCCACGCCCTCTGCTGCAAGCGGCGTGGCGATGCCTTGACTGTTGACTGATGCGTAAACGAATAACGCGCCCCCGGCCAAGAAGTCGGGCGCGCGGTCATGCTAGTGCCTAATTACGGCAAAAAGCTATACGAAGTGATGCGGGCAGCCCTTGCGGACCAGTGACCGCGGACTGCCAACTTCAGGCAGCGACGGCCTGGGCACTGCTTTTCCGGGCCGGCGGCGACTTCATGTTCCAGGCGATTATAAGCCAGAGCAGGAGCACCACGGCGCAGCCGATGAAGACCGCGCTGCGGCCTTCGTGCTTGAGCAGCCAGCCACCCACGGCGCCGCCCAGGAACAGGCCCATCGCCTGCGTGGTGTTGTAGACGCCAAGCGCCGCCCCGCGCGCGGCGGCGGCGTAGCGCGACACCAGCGAGGGCTGCATGGCTTCCAGCACGTTGAAGGCCACGAAGAACAGCAGCAACACGCCAACGATGCCCCACAGGCCGTGCACGGCGGCAAACAGCAGCTGCACAGCGGTCATCAGGCCGACCGCGCCGAGCAGCACGGGGCGTACCTTGCCATAGCGCTCGGCGGCCATCATCGGCGCGAGCATCAGCACGAAGGAAACCAGCACCACCGGCAGGTAGACCTTCCAGTGCTGGTCCAGCGGCATGCCGGCATCGCTGAGCATGGCCGGCACCACCATGAACATGGCCACCTGCGACGCGTGCAGTGCCAGCACGCCCACGTTCAGGCGGATCAGGTCTGGGTTGAGCAGCACGCTGCGAAACGGCAGCCGCACGGGATGCGGCGGCGGCGGCGTGGGCACCAGGAACAGGGTCACCAGGATGGCGACCACGCCCAGCACCGACATCAGCGTGAAGATCCCGGGCATGCCGATGCTGTGCAGCAGCGGCGAGGCAATCACCAGCGACAGCGCGAAGGTCAGGCCGATGCTGCCGCCCACCATGGCCATGGCCTTGGTGCGATGTTGCTCGCGGGTCAGGTCGGCGATGCAGGCGGTGATGGCCGCGGAGATCGCGCCCATGCCTTGCAGCGAGCGGCCGATGATGATGCCGGACAAGGTGTCGGAGTGGGCCGCCACCAGCCCACCGGCGACAAACAGCAGCAGGCCCGCCACCATCACCGGCTTGCGGCCGACGCGGTCGGACAGCCAGCCGAGAGGAATGTGCAGGAAAGCTTGCATCAGGCCGTAGATGCCCATGGCCAGGCCCACGCGCTGGGCGTCGTGCCCGTCGGGCAGGCCATGCGCGTACTCGGCGAACACAGGCAGGATCAGGAACAAGCCCAGCATGCGCAGCGCAAAGATACTGGCGAGCGAAATGCTGGCCCGCACTTCCATGCCGGTCATGCGGTCGCGCCCGGCAGCGGGCTGAACCTTGGAATCGTCGGCCTTGGCCGCATCTTGGGAGGAGCTATGGATCGACGACATTGCGATCGTGGGGAATTTCTATGACGGATTGCCGGGTCGTGCACCGCACACGCACCGCATCACCCCAATGCTGACGGGGCGGCGACAACTTCGATCCATGGCCGGAGCGGAAGTTGCGGCGCTTCTGCCACCGTTGCTGCAGGGCGCAGTCTAATGGCCCAAGCAACCCCCGGAAACCGAAGTTCGGTATATTAACAGGTTTGCTCCGCTGCGCTTTCGGCTCCGAATCGGACACCGCGAGCCCCGGCGCGGGCCAGCTGCGGCCCTGCTGGCATGCTTTTTTCTTGAAATTCCGTGAGACCCGGCCTGTCGACCTGACCGGCGGCCCCGCCTGGCGAAGACAATCGGTATATGGAAGAAATTAGAATCCGTGGTGCCCGTACCCACAACCTGAAGAACATCAATCTCGATCTGCCGCGCAACAAGCTGATCGTGATTACCGGGCTGTCCGGATCGGGCAAGTCCTCGCTCGCCTTCGATACCCTGTACGCGGAGGGCCAGCGCCGCTACGTGGAGTCGCTGTCGGCCTACGCGCGCCAGTTCCTGCAGTTGATGGAAAAGCCGGACGTCGACCTGATCGAGGGGCTATCGCCCGCGATCGCCATCGAACAGAAGGCAACCAGCCACAACCCGCGCTCAACCGTGGGCACGGTCACCGAGATCCACGATTACCTGCGGCTGCTGTTCGCGCGGGCCGGCACGCCTTACTGCCCCGACCACAACCTGGCGCTGCAGGCGCAAAGCGTCTCGCAGATGGTCGACGCCGCGCTGGCGCTGCCGGAAGACACCAAGCTGATGATCCTGGCGCCGGTGGTGGCCAACCGCAAGGGTGAACATTCCGACCTGTTCGACACCATGCAGGCGCAGGGCTTCGTGCGCTTTCGCATCCGCTCCGGCGGCGGCACCACGCATGAGGCGCCGGCGGTGGTCTACGAGGTGGACGCGCTGCCCAAGCTGAAAAAGACCGAGAAGCATTCCATCGACGTGGTGGTGGATCGCGTCAAGGTGCGCCCTGACATCAAGCAACGACTGGCGGAATCGTTCGAGACCGCGCTGCGCCTGGCCGACGGCCGCGCCATCGCGCTGGAAATCGACACCAACCAGGAGCACGGGTTCAGCTCCAAGTTTGCCTGCCCGATCTGCTCGTACTCGCTGCAGGAGCTGGAGCCGCGGCTGTTCTCGTTCAACAACCCGATGGGCGCCTGCCCGAGCTGCGACGGCCTGGGCCAGATCACCTTCTTCGATCCCAAGCGGGTGGTGGCCTTCCCTAACCTGTCGCTGGCCTCGGGCGCCATCAAGGGCTGGGACCGCCGCAACCAGTTTTACTTCCAGATGCTGCAAAGCCTGGCGGCCTACTACGACTTCGAGCTCGATACGGCCTTCGAGGACCTGCCGGCCGAGGTGCAGGAAGTCGTGCTGCACGGCTCGGGCGACGTGGAAATCCCGTTCACCTACATGAACGAACGTGGCCGCACCACGGTGCGCGAGCATGCCTTCGAGGGCATCATTCCCAACCTGGAGCGCCGCTACCGCGAGACCGACTCCATCGCGGTGCGCGAGGAGCTCGCCAAGTACCAGAACAACCAGGCCTGCCCCGCCTGCCACGGTACCCGCCTGCGCACCGAGGCGCGCCATGTCAAGCTGGGCGAGAACGACCAGGCGCGCGCCATCTACGAGATCAACGGCTGGCCGCTGCGCGACGCGCTCACCTATTTCCTCACGCTGGACATGCACGGCGCCAAGCGCGAGATCGCCGACAAGATCGTCAAGGAAATCAGCGCGCGCCTGAACTTCCTCAACAACGTGGGGCTGGACTACCTGTCGCTCGAACGCAGCGCCGACACGCTGTCGGGCGGCGAGGCGCAGCGCATCCGGCTGGCGTCGCAGATCGGCTCCGGCCTGACCGGCGTGATGTACGTGCTGGACGAACCGTCCATCGGCCTGCACCAGCGCGACAACGACCGCCTGATCGGCACGCTCAAGCACCTGCGCGACATCGGCAACTCCGTGCTGGTGGTGGAGCACGACGAAGACATGATCCGCGCCTGCGACTACGTGGTCGACATCGGCCCGGGCGCCGGCGTGCACGGCGGCATGATCGTGGCCGAAGGCACGCCGCAGCAGATCGAGCAGTCGGCCAATTCGCTCACCGGGCAATACATGTCCGGCGCGCGCCGCATCGAGGTGCCGAAAGAGCGTGCCGCGCCCGACGAGGAAAAGCTGCTGCGCATCATCAACGCCACCGGCAACAACCTGCGCAACGTCAGCGCCGAGATCCCGGTGGGCCTGCTCACCTGCGTGACCGGCGTGTCCGGCTCGGGCAAGTCGACGCTGATCAACGACACGCTCTACCACGCGGTGGCGCGCCACCTGTATGGCTCCACGGCGGAGCCGGCCGCGCACGACCGCATCGACGGACTGGAGCATTTCGACAAGGTCATCAACGTCGACCAGAGCCCGATCGGCCGCACCCCGCGCTCCAACCCCGCCACCTACACCGGCCTGTTCACGCCGATCCGCGAGCTGTTCGCGGGCGTGCCCTCCGCCAAGGAGCGTGGCTACGATCCGGGCCGCTTCTCGTTCAACGTCAAGGGTGGGCGCTGCGAGGCCTGCCAGGGCGATGGCGTGATCAAGGTCGAGATGCACTTCCTGCCGGACGTGTACGTGCCTTGCGACGTCTGCCACGGCAAGCGCTACAACCGCGAAACGCTGGAGGTGCTCTACAAGGGCAAGAACATCCACGAAGTGCTCGACATGACGGTGGAGCACGCGCACGAGTTCTTCCTGGCGGTGCCTGTCGTGCGGCGCAAGCTCAAGACGCTGCTGGACGTGGGCCTTGGCTACATCCGGCTGGGCCAGTCCGCCACCACGCTCTCGGGCGGCGAGGCGCAGCGCGTCAAGCTGTCGCTGGAGCTGTCCAAGCGCGACACCGGCCGCACGCTCTACATCCTGGACGAGCCCACCACGGGCCTGCACTTCCACGATATCGAACTGCTGCTCAAGGTCATCCACAAGCTGCGCGACCAGGGCAACACGGTGGTCATCATCGAGCACAACCTGGACGTGATCAAGACCGCGGACTGGCTGCTCGACATGGGCCCGGAGGGTGGTGCGGGCGGTGGCCAGGTAATCGCCAAGGGCACGCCGGAAACAGTGGCGGCTAGCCGCGCGAGCTTCACCGGCAAGTACCTGGCGCCGCTGCTCGAGCGCCGCTGACCACGGTGCGCACGCGGTTCGGCCTCATCCTGTGCGCCTGGCAATGCGCGCTGCTGCTCGGCGGCGCCGCCGTTGCCGGCCCGGCCGTGGCGCAGGCCACCGTCACGCCGATCGACCTGGCCGCGCCGGCGGCGCGAGCGCTGGATGAACCTGCAGCGCCAGCGGCATCCGCCCCGCCCGCGCAAGCCGCCCGGGAGGCCAGCGCCGCCAGCGCTGCCCAGGCACCTGCCAAGGCGAGCGGCGCTGTATCCGGCAATCTGGCGCTGACGCTGGGCGGCGCGGCCGTGCTTGTGGCCATCGCCGCGATGCTGCAGCGCGCGCGCCGCAGACGCCGCCCGCCTTCCTCGAAGTAGGCCAGCGCGGCGCCTTGCATTCGACCTTGCCCGGCCTACCATAGACTGCGGAAGGCCGCGCCTCTTGAAGCCCTTTTTCGGGGGCTGGCACAGGCCAATGCAGGAGCACGGCCATGGAACTCACCGTAGTGCCGATCGCCAAGCCCGAGGCGACCAACTTCATTTTCGGGCAATCGCATTTCATCAAGACCGTGGACGACATCCACGAGGCGCTGGCCGGCGCGGTGCCGGGCATTCGCTTTGGACTAGCGTTCTGCGAGGCCTCGGGCAAGCGCCTGGTGCGCTGGTCCGGCACCGACGAGGCGATGATCGACCTGGCATGCCAGAACGCGCTGGCAATCGGCGCCGGCCACTGCTTCCTGCTGTTCCTTGGCGACGGCTTCTACCCGGTCAATGTGCTCGCGACCGTGCGCGCGGTGCCGGAGGTATGCCGGATCTATTGCGCCACGGCAAACCCGACCGAGGTGGTGGTAGCGCAGACCGCGCAGGGGCGCGCGGTGCTTGGCGTGGTGGATGGCGCTTCGCCGCTCGGGCTGGAAACCGAGGCCGACATTGCCGCGCGGCGCAACCTGCTGCGGGAGATCGGCTACAAGCTGTAGCACTCCCTGGCGGCTCCTTAGTGGCTCCTCAGTGCGCCTGCGCGGACGGCACCGCCCTGGCCGGGGGCTCGCCATCGTCTTCCTTCATGCGGCTGCGGTTAAGTACGCCAGCTTCTTCCAGCACCGGGTAGGCGGTGGCGCAGAACAACGAGTTCAGGCGCTTGAGGTCGCTGATCACGTCGAGGTGCAGCGAGCTGGTCTCGATGCTCTCGGCGGTCTGCACGGCGATGCGTTGCAGGTGGGTGCGCGCGTACTGGCGCTCCATCTCGCGGAAGGTCGCCTTCTCCGCCATCAGCTGCTGCGCGCTTTTCAGGTCGCCGGAGAGGAAAACCGACAGCCCGAGCCGCAGGTTGGCCACCACGCGCGCGTGCATCTGCGAGATCTCGTGCATGCCCGCTTCCGAGAAGGCCAGGTTGTGGGCGATCTTCTTTTCGCGCGCGTCCTGCAGGATGCGCTCGATGATGTCGCCGGCATGCTCGAGGTTGATGGTGAGCGAGATGATCTCCGTCCAGCGCCGGCCGTCGCGCTCGTCCAGCGCCTCCAGGCTGATCCGGGTCAGGTAGAGCTTGATCGCGGTGTAGAGATCGTCCACCTCGTCGTCGATGCGGCAGGTGGCGGTGGCGAGCTTGGCATCGTTGGTGCGCAGCACGCGCAGCATGTTGTCCAGCATCTGCTCGATGCGGTCGCCGATGCGCAGCACCTCGCGCGCGGCATTGGACAGCGCCAGCGCCGGCGTGGGCAGCGCGGCGGGATCGAGGTGGCGCGGGGTGACCTGGCTATCGCCGGTGTTGCGCCCGGGCAGCACCGCCTCGCACAGGCGCGCCAGCGGACCGGTGGCGCCCAGCAGCAGCACCGCCAGCGCCACATTGAAGAGCAGGTGGAAATTCACGACCAGCCGCTGTGGATCGGCATCGACCAGCGCCAGCAGGTGTTCGGCCTGCCCGAGCAAAGGCAGCGCGATCACGCAGCCGAGCAGGCGCGACAGCAGGTTGCCCAGCGTGACGCGCTTGCCGGGCTGGTTGTTGCCCGAGGTGGTCAGCAGCGCGGAAATGCCCGAGCCCAGGTTGGCGCCCAGCACCAGCGCCATCGCCACATGCAGAGACACCACCCCGGCCGAGGCCAGCGCCCCGCAGAACAGCACCACCGCCAGGCTGGAATAGCAAAGGATGGTCAGGAAGGCGCCAATCAGCATGTCCAGCGTGGGGTCTCCGGTGAGCGTGCCGAACAAAACCTTGACGCCGGCCGCTTCCACCACGGGGCGGGTGGCGATGGAGATCAGCTCCAGCGCCAGCGTGATCAGCCCCAGGCCGATCAGTACGCGGCCCACGTGGCCAGGCTTGTTGCCCTTCCAGGACAGATGCAGGATCACGCCAACGAAGATCAGAAGCGGCGACAGCCAGGACAGGTCCAGCGAGAACACCTGCACCATGATGGCGGTGCCGACGTTGGCGCCCAGCATGATGGCCAGCGCCGGGGCCACGGCAATCAGGCCCTGGCCGACGAAGGAGCTGACGATGACGGCGGTCGCGTTGCTGCTCTGGACCAGGCCGGTCACGCCGAGGCCGGCGGCAAAGGCCGTGAACCGGTTGGAAATGCTGGACGAGAGCACGTGGCGCAGGTTGGCGCCATACACGCGCAGGATGCCGACCTTGACGATGTTGGTGCCCCACACCAGCAGCGCCACGCCGGAAAGCAAATGAAGTAGTACGCCCATGCTGCGCCCTTATGCCCTTATGTGACCGGTGCCTCCATTGCGGATCGCAAGATTTCGCCCGGCCATCGTATCGTTGTCAATGGGGCATTATGCGCCTGCAGGCATGTGTGGGCAACGCCATGTCCACGCGGTGGAAATGGCCGCAAGCCCAATGCGCAAGCCGCTCAGAGAGCGGCCGTCAATGCAGGTCAATGCCCATCAAAGCGGCAAACCGTGAACAGCGGCAGGCCGCTATCCAGCAGGTGGCGCGAGCCGCCGAGCTCGGGCAGGTCGACGATGGCGGCGCCTTCCACCACGGTGGCGCCCAGCCGCTCGAGCAGCTTGCGGCCAGCCATCATGGTGCCGCCGGTGGCGATCAGGTCGTCCACCAGCAGCACGCGATCACCCGGCTTGCAGGCATCGGCGTGGATCTCCACCGTGGCGCTGCCGTACTCCAGCTCATATTCCTCGGCCACGGTCTCGAACGGCAGCTTGCCCTTCTTGCGGATCGGCACGAAGCCCAGGTTCAGCTCGTACGCCACGATGGCGCCCAGGATAAAGCCGCGTGCGTCGATGCCGGCCACCACGTCGAGCCTGGCGTCCATGTAGCGGTGCACAAAGACGTCGATCAGCACGCGCAGGGACTTGGGATCCTGCAGCAACGGCGTGATGTCGCGGAACATCACGCCGGGCTGGGGCCAGTCCGGCACGGTACGGATGCGCTCGCGCAGGTAGTGGGTAACGTCGCCAAGGGCGGACGACTGGATCGTGGTGTTGGGCATGGGGACTCGTTCGGGCAGCCCGCCAAATCGGCAGGCTGGATGCGGTAATGGGTTACCACCCGGGTTGCCGCAAACGGCAACACAATGGGCAGCGCCTGGGCGGATGGCACGCTTTGCGTGCGTGGCTCCCCCGGGACAACCGTAACCATACAGGAGACAGCGATGGCGAAAAAGATCTTGATGCTGGTCGGCGACTACGCCGAAGACTATGAAACCATGGTGCCTTTCCAGGCACTCCAGATGGTGGGCCACACGGTCCATGCGGTGTGTCCGGACAAAGCGGCCGGCGCCAGCTGCCCCACCGCAATCCATGATTTCGAGGGCGACCAGACCTATAGCGAAAAACGCGGCCACAACTTTGCGCTGAACGCGAGCTTTGCCGATGTGGATCCGGCGGCCTACGACGGGCTGGTCATTCCGGGCGGGCGCGCCCCGGAATACCTGCGCCTGAACGAGCGGGTGCTGGAGATCGTGCGGCACTTTGCCAGCACCAACAAACCGATTGCCGCGGTGTGCCACGGCGCCCAGTTGCTAGCCGCGGCCGGCGTGCTGGAAGGCCGCACCTGCTCGGCCTATCCGGCCTGCGCGCCCGAAGTGCGCCTGGCGGGCGGAAAATATGCCGACATTCCGGTCGACCAGGCTTACACCGATGGCAACCTGGTAAGCGCACCGGCCTGGCCCGCGCACCCGGCATGGCTGGCGCAGTTCCTTGCCGTCCTGGGCACCAGGATCGTACATTAGAGGCTACCGCACGCGGCCCGCGAGCCTGCCCAGGGCTATCGCGGGCCGTTAAGCACGGGAGTTCTTCTATGTGTGAAATCTTCATCCGGGCCACCCCGCAGTCGTACCAGGGCCAGTCCCGCTCGCTCCGGCTGCATGGCGTGGCCACCAGCATCCGGCTGGAAAGCCTGTTCTGGGAAGTGCTCGAAACCCTGGCGCGCCGCGACGGCATGAGCGTGGGCCAGCTCATCACCCGGCTGCACGACGAACTGGTTGCCTACCGGGGCGAGGCCGCAAACTTCACGTCCTTCCTGCGCGTATGCTGCCTGCGCTACCTGATGCTGCAAGGCGAAGGCCGTATTCCCGCCGACCCGCGCATCCCGATTGGCTCGCTCGATGCGCGCTCCGTGCTGGAGGGCCTGCCGCCATCGTGGGCGGAAGAGGCGCACGCCGGCAGCCGCGTGGCGGCATGAACCCGAACTTGCGCCACTGAGCGCATAGCGCGGGCTCAGCCGGCCAGCATGCGCGCCTCGGCCGCTTCCAGCGCCTCTGGCTGGCCGCGCAAGACCACGATATCGCCCGGCTCCAGTACGGTATCGGGCTCCGGATCGAACGCGCGGATGCCACGCCGGCGCACCGCCGTCACCTCCACCCCGATACGGTCCAGCCCGAGCGCGCCCAGGCGCCGCCCCACCGACGTGGCCTCCGGGCCGAGCGAAATGGAGTGCAGGCGCACGGACTCTCGCTCCACCATGTCTTCCTCGTCGTCGCGGCCGTGGAAGTAGCCGCGCAGCAGGCTGTAGCGCGCATCGCGCGCCTCCTGCACCCCGCGCACCACGCGCCGCATGGGCACCCCCAGCAGCACCAGCGCGTGCGAGGCCAGCATCAGGCTGCCCTCGATGCTTTCGGGCACCACCTCGGTGGCGCCCGCCTTTTGCAGGATGTCGAGCTCCGAGTCATCCATGGTGCGCACGATCACGGGCAGCGCCGGCTCCAGCTCCTGCACATGGTGCAGCACCTTGAGGGCCGAGGGCGTGTTGTTGTAAGTGATGATCAAGGCTGCCGCGCGATGCAGGCCCGCCGCGATCAGCGCCTCGCGCCGGCCGGCATCGCCATACACCACCGTGTCGCCCGCGCCGGCGGCTTCACGCACCCGGTCCGGGTCGAGGTCCAGCGCCACGTAGGTGATGCCCTCGCGCTCCAGCATATGCGCCAGGTTCTGGCCGCTGCGGCCAAACCCGCAGATGATGGCGTGCTTCTCGGTCTGCAGGCTCTGCGCCGCGATGCGCGTCATGTTGAGCGACTGCATCAGCCATTCGTTGGCGGTAAAGCGCAGCACGATGGCGTCGCTGTACTGGATCAGGAACGGCGCCGCCAGCATCGACAACAGCATGGAAGCCAGGATGACCTGGATCAGCACCGGGTCGACCAGGTTCAGGCCGTCGATCTGGTTAAGCAGCACGAAGCCGAACTCGCCGGCCTGCGCCAGGCCCAGGCCGGTACGGATCGCCACCCCCTGGCGCGAACCGAACAAGCGGGCCAGGCCGGAGATCAGCACCAGCTTGAAGACAATGGGCACCACCAGCAGCGCCAGCACCAGCCATAAGTGATCGAGCACCACATGGATATTGAGCAGCATGCCGATGGTGACGAAGAACAGCCCCAGCAGCACGTCGCGGAAGGGCTTGATGTCCTCCTCCACCTGATGGCGATAGGGCGTCTCGGAGATCAGCATGCCGGCCATGAAGGCGCCCAGCGCCATCGACAGGCCGAGCCGCTCGGTCAGCGCGGCCATGCCCAGCGTGACCAGCAGCAGGTTGAGCATGAACAGCTCTTGCGAGCGGCGCGCCGCCACGATGTGGAACCAGCGGCTCATGAGACGCTGGCCGACAAAGAAGATCAGGCTCAGGGCCACCACGATCTTCACCGTGGCCAGGCCCAGCGCCATCATCAGGTCGCCCGGATCGCGCGAGAGCGCCGGGATCACGATCAGCAGCGGCACCACGGCCAGGTCCTGGAACAGCAGGATGCTGATGATGTTGCGCCCGTGCTCGCTCTCCAGCTCCAGCCGCTCCGACAGCATCTTGGACACGATGGCGGTGGATGACATGGCCAGCGCGCCGCCCAGCGCCACCGAGGCCTGCCAGGACAGCGGAAACAGCCAGTTGAACGCCCAGCTGGCCGGAATCACGGCCAGGAGCGACAGCACCACCTGCGAGCCGCCCAGGCCGAACACCTGCCGTTTCATCGCCTTGAGCTTGCCCAGGCTAAACTCCAGGCCGATCGAGAACATCAAGAAGACCACGCCGAACTCGGCCAGGTACTTGGTTTGCGCGGTATCGCTGGCCAGGCCGAGCGCGTGCGGCCCGATCAGGATGCCCACGACCAGGTACCCCAGCATCGGCGGCAACTGCAACATGCGAAACGCGACCACGCCAAACACGGCGGCGGCGAGCAGGACAAGGGTAAGGTCCAGCGGAGAGTGCATCGACAGGGTCAGGTACGCCGCGCCGGGCACCGGGCCGGCCCCGGTGCGGGCGGCCCTGCCGGCGGATTACGGCAAGCGCGATGGCCGCCCCGGCTGCCCGATCCCAGGAACAGCCCAAGCGCCATCGCATTCGTTGGTATACTTCGTCGCCATGATAGCTAATTTCAATGCGGATCGAGCACTTAGGCTCGCTCGCGAAACCCTCCAGATCGAAGCCGACGCCGTTGCCGCCCTTGCGGGCCGCCTGGACGACGGATTTGCGCAGGCCGTGCAACTGACGCTCAATTGCAGCGGGCGCGTCGTCGTGTCCGGCATCGGCAAGTCGGGCCACATCGGCCGCAAGGTCGCGGCCACGCTGGCCTCGACCGGCACGCCCGCGTTTTTCGTGCATCCGGCCGAAGCCAGCCACGGCGACCTGGGCATGGTCACGCGCGACGATGTGCTGATCGCCTTTTCCAATTCCGGAGAGACCGCCGAGTTGCTTTCGATCGTCCCGATCGTCAAGCGCATCGGCGCCAAGCTCATCTCCGTGACCGGCAACCCCGCGTCCACGCTGGCCAAGCTGGCCGACGCGCACCTCAATGCCGGCGTGGAAAAAGAAGCCTGCCCGCTCAACCTGGCCCCGACCGCCAGCACCACCGCCGCACTGGCGATGGGCGACGCGCTCGCGGTGGCGGTGCTGGATGCCCGCGGCTTTGGCGAGGAAGACTTTGCCCGTTCGCATCCGGGCGGCGCGCTCGGGCGCAAGCTGCTGACCCACGTGCGCGACGTCATGCGCAGCGGCAACGCGGTGCCCAAGGTACGCGAGAGCACCCCGCTGGCACAGGCCCTGATGGAAATCACCCGCAAAGGCATGGCAATGACCGCGGTGGTGGACCCGGACGACCGCCTGATCGGCGTCTTCACCGATGGCGACCTGCGCCGCCTGCTCGAAACTCCGCGCGACTGGAAGACCGTACCCATCAGCGAGGTCATGCACCGCACACCGCATACCGTCGGACCGGACCAGCTGGCCGTGGAAGCCGTGCAGGTGATGGAGGCGAACCGCATCAACCAGATGCTGGTGGTCGACGCAGAGCGGCGCCTGGTCGGCGCGCTCCACATCCACGACCTGACCCGCGCCAAGGTCATCTGAGGCCAGCCCATGCCTATGCGGGAAATCCTGTCCTCCCTGAGCCGGCTTGCCATGCGAGCCCTGCCCCTGCTGCTGATGGCGCTGGTGGCGGGCAGCACCTTCTGGCTGGTGCAGGTCAACTCCCCGAAAGAAGCGAACACCGGGCCGGTAGGCAAGAAGCATGAGCCGGATTACTACATGATCCGTTTTTCCGCGACCGAGCTTGCCGAGGACGGCAACACCAAGCTGCGCTTCACCGGCGACAAGATGATCCACTTCGAGGACGACCAGACCTACGATGTGACGCGCCCGGCCATGCGTTCCTACGAAATCGACCGTCCGCCCGTCACCGGCCACTCCGATCGCGGCACGATGAACGCGGAAGGCTCGGTCATCGACCTGTTCGGCAATGCCTTCATCGTGCGTGCCCAGGGCCCCGACCCCGCCAAGGATCCGCAGATGACGGCCGCCTCGGAGTACTTCCAGGTGCTGGTGAACGATGACATCGTCAAGACCGACAAGGCTGTCAAGCTGACCCGCGGCCCGTCGGTGATGACCGCCAACGGCCTGGTCTTCAACAATGTCACTCGCGAAGTACAATTGCTGGGTAACGTACGCGGCACCATCATCACGGGACCGCCACCGGCGAGTCCCGCGAAGTAGCCCAGAAGCCGCCCGCGGGCACCAGCCGCCCGCGTCAACCGCCATCACGCCAACATGAATCCATTCCCGACGACTTCGTCCTGTCTGCGCCGCAGCACGGCCGCTTTGCTGACGCTGGCCGCCGTCCTTGGCCTCACGCTGGCCGCGCCCGCCAACGCCGAAAAGGCCGACCGCGAAAAGCCGCTGGTCCTGGAGGCCGACAATGCCAGCTACGATGACGTCAAGCAGGTCTATGTCCTGACCGGCAACGTGGTGCTGACCAAGGGCACCATGGTGCTCAAATCCGACGCGGCCGAAGTCCGTACCGATCCCGAGGGCTACCAGTACGCGATCGCGACCTCCAAGGGCGCAAAGCAAGCCTATATCCGCCAGAAGCGCGACAACGTCGACGAGTACATCGACGGCTGGGGCGACCGCATCGAGTATGACGGCAAGCAGGAGTTGTCCAAGCTGATCGGGCGCGCCCGCATGGCCCGCCTGGCCGGCGCCAAGCTGGTCGACGAGATCCGCGGCGCGGTGATCACCTATGACAGCCGCAACGAGTTCTACACGGCCAGCGGCGGCGCCGAGAACGCGACCGCGGGCAGCCCGTCGGGCCGCGTGCGCGCCGTGCTGTCGCCGCGCCAGGAGCAGCCCGCCAGCGGTGCCGCAGCCAATCCGCTGCCGCTCAAGCCGGCAACCGCCCCCGTCAACCCCTGACCCACGGATTCTGACTTCACCTTCATGACCGCTACCCAAACCGCACCGTCCCAGCCCGCCACCCTGAAGGACAGCAGCACGCTGGTCGTGCGCCACCTGAAGAAGCGCTACGGCTCACGCACCGTGGTCAAGGACGTGTCGCTCGACGTGAAGAGCGGCGAGGTGGTTGGCTTGCTGGGCCCCAACGGCGCGGGCAAGACCACGTCGTTCTACATGATCGTGGGGCTGGTGGCGCTGGACGAGGGCGATATCGTGCTCGACGACAAGCACATCAGCGGCCTGGCCATCCATGAGCGCGCGCGCATGGGCCTGTCCTACCTGCCGCAGGAAGCCTCCGTGTTCCGCAAGCTCAATGTGCAGGAGAACATCCGCGCAGTGCTGGAGCTGCAGCTCAACGATGGCAAACCCCTGGGCAAGGCCGAGATCGAGCGCCGGCTGGACACCCTGCTGGATGACCTGCAGATTGCCCACCTGCGCGACAACCCGGCGCTGTCGCTGTCCGGCGGCGAGCGCCGCCGCGTGGAAATCGCCCGCGCGCTGGCCTCCGCGCCGCGCTTCATCCTGCTCGACGAGCCCTTCGCCGGCGTCGACCCGATCGCGGTTGGCGAAATCCAGCGCATCGTCAGCTTCCTCAAGGCACGCAATATCGGCGTGCTGATCACCGACCACAACGTGCGCGAAACGCTGGGCATCTGCGACCACGCCTACATCATCAGCGAAGGCGCGGTGCTGGCGTCCGGGCAGCCTGAAGACATCATCGCCAACGAGTCGGTGCGCAAGGTCTACCTGGGCGAGAACTTCCGCATGTAAGGGCGCGCGGCGCCTGCCGCGCATCGCCCCCGGGCGGCTTCAGTGTCGCCTTTTATCCTTCAAACGATCATAGCGACACCAGCGATAGCAATTTCCGTTCCACCAGTACGGAAGTTGGGCATAAAATAGGTCGCATGAAACCGTCGCTACAGCTCCGCCTCTCGCAGCATCTCGCGCTTACGCCGCAACTCCAGCAGTCGATCCGGCTGCTGCAACTGTCCACGCTTGAACTGCAGCAGGAAGTGGAACAGGCGTTGACAGAGAACCCCTTGCTCGAGCGCGAGAACGACTGGCTGGACAGCCCGTTGCGCGTGTCTTCGGACGGCTCGGTGAACCTGCAGAGCGCGCCAGCGCCGGCGCCCGCCGATGGCCAGGGCACCAGCGAGAACCGCCCCGATGGCGCCCCCGAAGCCGACGACAGCTACTCCGACAGCAATGAGGACTACGGCAGCGACTGGAGCCTGGACGACTTCGCCCGCCGCCCGCAAGGCGAAGACGACGAAAAAACCCCGATGCAGCTGCGCGACGCCGAGCCCACGCTGCGTGAACACCTCATGGAGCAGTTGGCGCCGCTCAAGATTTCCCTGCGCGACAAAGGGCTGGCTATCTTCCTGGTCGAATCCCTGGACGATGACGGCTACCTGAGCACCACGCTCGAGGAAATCTGCAGCGAGCTGCCGGAGGAGCTCGAGTTCGAGGTCGACGAGATCCAGGCTGTGCTCACGCTGCTGCAGAGCTTCGATCCGCCGGGCGTCGGGGCGCGCAACGCCGCCGAATGCCTGGCGCTGCAATTGCGCAGGCTCAAGCATCCGCAGCGCGAACTGGCGCTGAGCATCGTCACCAACCACCTCGAGCTGCTGGCGGTACGCGATTACACGCGCCTGAAAAAAGCGCTGCAAGTGGACGAGCCGGAACTCAAGGCGGCACATGAACTGATCCGCTCGCTCGCGCCCTATCCCGGCCATGCCTACAGCCGGCCGGAAGCGGACTTCGTGGTGCCCGATGTTTTTGTTCGAAAGTTGAGCGGCGGATGGATCGCCCACCTCAACCCGGATGTGATGCCGCGGCTACGCATCAACGACATGTACGCGCAGATTTTGCGCGGTGCAAAAGGCGATGCGGGCGCGGCCGGACTGCAGCAAAAGCTGCAGGAAGCACGCTGGTTGATCAAGAATATCCAGCAAAGGTTCGATACGATATTGCGCGTCGCACAAGCCATTGTCGAACGTCAAAAGAACTTCTTCACCCACGGTGAAATTGCGATGCGCCCCTTGGTTTTGCGGGAGATTGCCGATACACTGGGTTTACACGAGTCCACCATCTCTCGGGTGACTACCAATAAATACATGGCAACGCCGATGGGGACTTTCGAGCTGAAGTATTTTTTCGGCTCTCACGTATCCACAGAAACCGGCGGCGCGGCCTCATCAACGGCAATCCGTGCGTTGATCAAGCAATTGATAGGAGCCGAAGACGCTAGGAACCCCTTGTCCGACAGCCGGATTGCCGAATTGCTCGGCGAGCAAGGCTTTGTGGTGGCACGGCGTACCGTTGCCAAATACCGCGAAGCGCTCAAGATTCCAGCAGTCAATCTCCGTAAGACTTTGTAGCCGAGCTGCATCGCCTGCCTGATGCAGCTCTTTCAGAAGGAGAAACGCTATGAACTTCAAGATCAGTGGACACCACTTGGACATCACGCCCCCTCTGCGTGAGTACGTGGAAACGAAACTGGAGCGTATCGTCAGGCATTTCGATCAAGTCATTGGCGTAAGTGTGCTGCTCTCTGTCGACAATACAAAAGAAAAGGACCGGCGGCAGTACGCGGAAATCAATCTACATCTCAAGGGCAAGGACATCTTTGTCGAAGCGCATCATGAAGACCTGTATGCCGCTATCGACGCACTGGTCGACAAGCTCGACCGGCAGGTGATTCGCCACAAGGATCGCGTGCAGAGCCACGACCGTGAAGCGGTCAAGTATCAGATGGCCGCATCGCAGATGCAGCAATGACCGTGCCTGGCGGCCCACATACCGGGCCGTCGGTGTCAGTCCCTTGAAAAACGGAATCAAGCCGCGCCCAGAGCGCGGCTTTTTCGTTGCAGCCCACCCGATCGGGTCACGCAGGGGATTCCGCAACGCATATGTAGCAGTGTATGCTGTGCAATACATGGTTGACTGGCCTGGCCATTCCGGTGCATGCGGCACCGCTTGAGCGCATCGGCTATTGCAATGCACAAAGCGGAAGCGGGCCTGCTCTATAATGGCCAGACGCCCGACACCGGCATGGGGGGACACCCGGTGGACACCTCGGGCCTTGGTTTTTATCCTCTTTCCGCCCGGCGGGACGCCTCCTGGCCCCGGGCCTGCTTACTAGATAGAAAACCCTGCGCATTCCACATGAATCGTTTGGCTAAATTGCTGCCACCCGGCAACATCAACCTCGACGTCAGCGTCACCAGCAAGAAGCGCGTGTTCGAACAGGCCGGGCTCCTCTTCGAGAACAACCATGGCGTAGCGCGCGCGACCGTGACCGACAACCTGTTCGCCCGTGAGTCGCTGGGGTCCACCGGCCTGGGCGCGGGGGTTGCGATCCCTCACGGCCGCATCAAGGGACTGAAGCAGCCACTGGCCGCCTTCATGCGCCTGGCCGAGCCGATCCCCTTCGAGTCGCCCGACGGCAAGCCGGTCGCGCTGCTGATCTTCCTGCTGGTGCCCGAACAGGCCACCCAGCAGCATCTGGAAATCCTCTCCGAGATCGCCCAGCTGCTGTCCGACCGCGAGATGCGCGAAGGACTGGCTACCTTGCCCACCCCCGACGACGTGCACCAGTTGCTGACGCAATGGCACCCTTGATCCGGCACTGAAAGCCCGTCCCTGAAAGCACCCGAATGGAACTCACTGGCGTCACCTCGCAGTCGATCTTCGACGACAACGCAGCCGATATCAAACTCTCCTGGGTAGCAGGACTTGAGGGAGCGGACCGGGCATTCGATGTCGAGTTTGCGCGTGAAGCCACGTCCGCGGCCGATCTCGTCGGCCACTTGAACCTGATCCACCCGAACCGGATCCAGGTGCTGGGCAAGCCCGAAATCACGTATTACCAGCGTCTCGATGACGAGATGCGCAAGCGCCAGATGGGCGAGCTCATCCTGCTAGAGCCGCCGTTCCTGGTGATCGCCGACGGCATGGAACCGCCGCCCGACCTGGAGCTGCGCTGCACACGCTCGTCCACCCCGCTGTTCACCACGCCGGTGTCTTCTGCCGCGGTAATCGATCACCTGCGCCTCTATCTGTCGCGCATTTCCGCGCCGCGCGTGACCATGCACGGCGTGTTCCTCGACATCCTCGGCATGGGCGTGCTGGTGATGGGCGAGTCCGGCCTGGGCAAGAGCGAGCTCGGCCTGGAACTGATCTCGCGCGGACATGGGCTGGTGGCGGACGATGCCGTGGATTTCGTGCGCCTCGGGCCGGACTTCATCGAGGGCCGCTGCCCGCCGCTGCTGCAGAACCTGCTGGAAGTGCGCGGCCTGGGCCTGCTCGACATCAAGACCATCTTTGGCGAGACCGCGGTACGCCGCAAGATGAAGCTCAAGCTGGTGGTGCAGCTGGTACGCCGCAACGATGGCGAATTCGAGCGCCTGCCACTGGACTCCCAGTATCTCGACGTCCTCGGCCTGCCCATCCACATGGTCAAGATCCAGGTGGCGGCCGGCCGAAATCTCGCCGTGCTGGTCGAGGCCGCCGTGCGCAACACCATCCTGCGCCTGCGCGGCATCGACACGCTGCGCGACTTCATGGACCGCCAGCGCGCCGCCATGCAGGCCGATGTCGCATCGCGGGGCCAGGGCCGGCTGCTCTAGGTTTGGCAGGCCCACGCCGTGCGACCACGACGGGGCCGTTTTCAATTGCTTACATCCGGCCGCGCTTCGATGGTCAACGCGATGGGGGTATAGGCCGTTTTGTGCAGTAATGGGCATTGGGCCCAGCCCCGAGTTGCCGAGCCGACAGGCCAGCAGCCATGAAGTTTTCCACAGCCAGGAGAGCAAGCATGAAAAAATTGATCGCGATGTGCGTGCTGGTAGCCCCGCTTTTTGCCACCGGCGCCTTCGCCCAGAATGCACCGGCCGCAGCACCCGCGGCACCGGCGGCAGCTAACACCCAGCAGGACAAGATGAAGGCTTGCAACACGCAGGCCACTGGCAAGAAGGGCGACGAGCGCAAGGCCTTCATGAGCGATTGCCTGTCCAACAAGCCCGCGGCCGCACCCGCCAAGAACAGCCAGCAGGAAAAGATGAAGACCTGCAATGCCCAGGCCACCGGCAAGAAGGGCGATGAGCGCAAGGCCTTCATGAGCGACTGCTTGTCCAAGTAAGCTACCGGCATCATTTGCGGAACGGACGTGTAAAAATGGCGAACCTCTTCGGTTCGCCATTTTTACTGGCACGGCGCCGTCATGACGGCGTCATCACCTGATGTTATGCTTGTCGTGCTATGCGCATCATACTTATCACCGGGATCTCCGGCTCCGGCAAATCCGTTGCCTTGAACGTACTGGAAGACGCGGGCTACTACTGCGTCGACAACCTGCCGGCGCAGTTTATCCCGGAGTTGGCCCAGTACCTGGCGGCGCAGGGCTACACCCATCTGGGCGTCGCCACCGATATCCGTAGCCGCGAGTCGCTGGACGAGCTGCCCGGCACGCTTCGCGACCTCGCCTCCGAACACCAGGTCCGGGTGGTCTTCCTGACCGCCAATACCGATGCGCTGGTGCAGCGCTATTCCGAGACGAGGCGGCGGCATCCGCTGTCGATGCGCGCAGCCATGGCTGGCCTCTCGGACAATCCCAAGAACGAGAATCTCGCCGACAGTACCGCCGAGCCCGCATTCAACGACACCTCGCTGATCGAGGCCATCGAGATGGAGCGCGAACTCCTGAGCCCCCTGGCGGAGGCTGCGCACCGCATCGACACCAGCAATGTGCGCACCAATACATTGCGCGCGTGGATCAAGGAATTCGTGCGCGGCGATGACCTCAAGCTCACGTTGCTGTTCGAGTCGTTCGGCTTCAAGCACGGCGTGCCCAGCGATGCCGACCTGGTGTTCGACGTGCGCTCGCTGCCCAACCCCTACTACGACCTGGCGCTGCGCCCGCTGACCGGCCGCGACGAGCCCGTGATCGATTTCCTGCAAAGCCAGCCGATGGTGCTGGCCATGGCCGAGGACATACGCGCCTACGTGGAAAAGTGGCTGCCAAGTTTCATCGCTGACAATCGCAGTTACCTGACCGTCGCAATCGGTTGCACTGGCGGGCAGCATCGCTCCGTGTACATCGCGGAAAGACTTGCCAACTATTTTCGCGCCCATGGTAATGTGCTGGTGAGACACCGCGAGCTCGCACCGGGCGGCTAAACGCCGCACCGCCAGGTTTCGTGGTCAGGCTCGGCAATCCTCGCCCGAAACCTTTGCTGGCTCAGCATGTCCTCACCCGCCACGCCCGGCTCATCCGCATCGTTCGCCGCCTCGCACAGCACCTCGGCGGGGCCTACGCTGGATAGCCTGCCGCTGTTTCCGCTGCATACCGTACTCTTTCCTGATGGGCTGCTGCCACTGCGCGTGTTCGAAGCGCGCTATGTGGACATGGTGCGCGCCTGCATGCGCGATCGCACGCCCTTCGGTGTCTGCCTGATCGCCAGCGGCAATGAGGTCGCCCGCCCGGACGAGCCCACCATGCCCGAGACGATCGGCTGCCTGGCCGACATCATCGACTGCAATATGGAGCAACTGGGCGTGCTGCTGATCAGCGCGCGCGGCCGCCAGCGCTTCCGGTTGCTGGGCCACAGCGTGAACCCGGACGGCTTGCTGGTCGGCCAGGCGGAGTTGCTGCCGCCCGACATCATCGACTGCAAGCTCGAACTGCTGGGCGAATGCCTGGCCGTGCTACGGCGTATCGTTGCCTCGCTCCATGCCGAGCACCCGGGCGAGCTGCCTTTCTGCGAGCCGTTCCTGTGGGATGACCCCAGCTGGGTGGCCAATCGGCTGTGCGAGTTCCTGCCGGTGCCGCTCAAGGCCAAGCAGATGCTGATGGCGCTGCCGGACGCGGGCATGCGGATCGAGATCGTGCATAGATACATGCGCCAGCACCACATCCTCTAAGCAACGTTAAAACAATCCGCCTTGGGCTTGCGCCTCCAGCAGCTTGCGCACCGGCGCGGGCGTGCCTACCGCATCCAGATCGTCCAGTGACAGCCAGCGTAACGCGGGGCCGTTGGCGGCATCGCGCGCGGTGAGGCCGGTGACGTCGACGCGAATGGCGCGGATCAGCAGGCGGAAGTGCGTGAAGACGTGGGTGAGCTCACCGACCATATTGGCCGTGCTGGGAATGCCGAATTCGCGGGCGCGTTCCAGCGCAGCGTCTTCGGCCAGTTCCGCATCGAAGGGCACGGTGTCGACCGGCATTTCGGGCAGGCTCCACAGCCCGCCCCAGATGCCGCTGTCCGGGCGCAGTGCAAGCAGGACCTCGCGGCCGCGGCGGACCAGCAGCATCACGGTGCTGCGCTCGGGAATGGCGGCACGCGGCTTCGGCGTGGGCAGCACGCCGGTCAGCCCGTCGCGCCGCGCCACGCAGTCGCTGGCCAGCGGGCACGACGCGGCGGCGGCGAGGCAGGCTGGCTTGCCGCGCGAACAGACAGTGGCGCCAAGGTCCATCACGCCCTGGGTGTAGGACACCATGTCCTCGGCTTGCGCCGGCCCCTTGGCGGGCAGGACCGCATCGGCCAGTTGCCACATGCGGTTCTCCACCGCCTTGACACCGGGATGGCCATGGATGCCAAAGAACCTGGCAAAGACGCGCTTGACGTTGCCATCCAGGATCGGCGAGCGCACGCCGGCGCTGAACGCCGCCACGGCTGCCGCGGTGGAGCGGCCGATGCCGGGCAGCGTCGCCAGCACCTCGGGGTTGGTCGGGAACACACCGCCATGCTCGCTCATCACGGCCTTGGCGCAGCGGTGCAGGTTGCGCGCGCGCGAGTAGTAGCCAAGCCCGGCCCACAGCGCCATCACCTCGTCCGCGCTGGCCTCGGCCAATGCGGCCACGGTTGGCAGCCGGCCGACGAAACGCTGGAAATACTCGATCACCGCGCTGACCTGGGTCTGCTGCAGCATGATCTCGGACAGCCAGATGCGGTAAGGGTCGCGGGTGTTCTGCCACGGCAGGTCATGGCGCCCGTGCACACGCTGCCAGCCCACCACGCGCGCGGCGAAATCGGCAGGAACCACGGCGGGGGAAAGGTCGATTGAAACGGCAGGAGAAGCGGCGGGCTTGCGGGGCATCGGGTACGTGACGGGTAAGGCAACAGAGCAATAGCGCCGGAGGCGGCGGCGCGTCATGATACCGCCTCGCCGCCACCAGCCCTCGCCACCTGCACTTGCCGCCGGACTTGCCGCCGGACTTGCGCCGGCCGCGCTTCAGGCCGCGAACGCCCTGAGCTGCCCCTCGTCGGCGTCCGGCTGCAGGATCCGCCTGGAGAACGATTCGATGCGCCCGCTGCGATCGTCCAGGCCGTTTAGCACTTCCTCGAGCTGCGCGATGCGGCTCTCGAGCGTGTCGGTGGCCTCGTGGATGCGCTCGATCGAATCGACCCGGCGGCGCAACTGTTTCTGGTGCTCGCGCACCTGCGCCTCCAGCGGCGTCATCACCGACTTGAGCCAGATCTCGATATCGCGGTTCAGATCCCGGAAGGTTTCCAGCACGCGGGTGGCGATGGTGGAAAACGCGCTCTGCACCAGCTGCGGGCGCGAGCGCGTAAGCATGTTCATGGCGCCGAAGTGCGTGTGGGCCAACCCCAGCGTCTGCTGCAACTCGCTGACGTAGCGCGCGGTGACGAACTGGATCGGCGCGGGCAGCGTAAAGCCATGCTCGGCATTGAATCGGCGGTACATGCTGTCGGTGAGCTGGTGGAGCTGGGCGATCTTCTGGTCGGCCTCGCTGACCAGTTCGCCGAGCCGCACGAACAAGGCGTCCATGTCCTCGCGCATGCCGCGCGAGAAGAAACGCTCCTTCATCTGCTCGCGGCGCTCGCGCATGGTGCGGCGCACGTCGCGCAGCTGCAGGCTCTTGATGATGTCCGCGCTATGGCGCCCGAACACCAGCCGCAGCGCCTGGAACTTGGCGATGCTCTGCTCGAACTCTTCTTTCTCCGACTGCACGCGCATCAGCATATGCTTGACCATCGCGTGGTTCTTGCCGCGCAGCCCGCGCAGCTCGAACAACTGCTCGACGATGCTGCGGCGGCGGCTTTGCAGCAGTTGCTGCGCGCCACGCGCCATCTCCTCGACCGAGCGCTGCACCTGGTCGGCGACGATCTCGCGCCGCTGCGGGATCAACTGGTCAGACAACACGTGCTCGAACTGCGGCAGGCCGCTGCGCGCCAGCAGGTCGTCGTCGTTGGTGACCTTGGCCACCAGGCCCTTCTGCGCCGACACCGGGTAGACGCGCGACTCGTCGATGCCCAGCACATGAGCGCTGGTGGTGACCTGGCGCGTGATCTCGGCCGCGGTCTCGGCCGGCGACTTGAGCGGGTCCCACAGGCCATCGATCTTGTTGAGCACCGCCAGGCACCCCTTGCGGTGGCCTGCGCTCACATGGCTGCGCCAGAGGTCGAGGTCGCTCTTGGTCACGCCGGCGTCGGCCGCCAGCATGAACACCACGACATGCGCGTCCGGGATCAGGCGCAGCGTCAGCTCGGGCTCGGTGCCGATCGCGTTGAGGCCCGGCGTGTCGAGGATGACCAGCCCCTGGCGCAACAGCGGATGCGGGAAGTTGATGACCGCGTGGCGCCAGCGGGAAATCTCGACCATGCCGTCGGCATCGAGCGCGTAGGCGGCGTCGGGATCGTTCTCGTTGTACAGGCCAAGCGACTCGGCCATCTCGCGCGTGACACGGTTGGTTTCGACCACGTGCCGGAACGCATCCAGCATGCCATCGGGTGACGAGGGGTCGAGCGGCACGGTATGCCAGTGCGCATCGACGTCAAGGAAATCGGCCGTGGACGCTTCCTGCAGGCGCGTCTCGATCGGCAGCAGCCGGATGCACGGCGCCTCGGCTTCGTCGTAGCGCAGCTCGGTCGGGCACATCGTGGTGCGCCCCGCGGAAGACGGCAGGATGCGACGGCCGTAGTCGGCAAAGAAAATCGCGTTGATCAGCTCGCTCTTGCCCCGCGAGAACTCCGCGATGAACGCCACCTTGAGCCGGTCGCTCTTGAGCACACCCTGGATGCGCTGGACGCGTTCATCGGCCTGGGCGTCGTAGAGATCGTGCTGCTGCAGCCAGGAGCGGAATTCGGCCAGGGAGTGGAGTACCCCGGTTCTCCAGGCGCCGTATTGTTCGAATTGAAGGGCGAGGGTTGTCATTGGCACTGGGGTCGGCTTGGCGAAAAGCCCCCGCGACGGCGCTGCAGGCCTGACATCTCGATGTCCGATGGCCGGCACCCGGGCGGTGACATGGTGTCTTTGTAACACTTTTTTACGTTCTTCAAGATACAGGTTTACGGCGGATTTTTGTGAAATTCGAGTCGCCCGCCGCCTTGCCTGTTGCGCCGGGCCATCGGGTTGGCGCCACATTCGCAAGAAGATAGGCAATCGTCACTCTCGTACGGCCCGCGCAACGAGAGCCGCAGGCACGGCGGCGCCGCGCTCAACGTTGGCAGCTCGGGCAGTAGAACGTGGAGCGCTGCCCCTGGACGATCTGCCTGATGGTGGTGCCGCAGACCCGGCATGGATGGCCGGCGCGGTCGTACACGGCGCAATCCAGCTGGAAATATCCACTGCTGCCATCGCTGCCGACAAAGTCGCGCAAAGTGCTGCCACCGCGCTCGATCGCGCGGGCCAGCGTGTCGCGCACGGCCTCGGCCAGGCGTTCGCAACGCGCCAGAGACAAGCGCCCGGCCGGCGTGGTGGGGCGGATGCCAGCGGCAAACAGGCTTTCCGATGCATAGATATTGCCCACGCCCACCACAATGTCGCCCGCGAGAAGCACGGTCTTGATGGCCGCGCTGCGCCCGCGTCCCAGGCGATAGAGCCAGGCCCCGTCGAAACGTGGGTCGAACGGCTCGATGCCGAGCTTGCTCAGCAGCGGATGGGTCGGCAATTGCGACTCTTCGAGCAGGCTCCACAGCACCGCGCCAAAGCGCCTCGGATCGCGGAAACGCAGCACCAGGCTGTTGGCGGCTGCGCTGGGCTGCGTATCGGCCACGCCGCCGGGGTCGGCAAGGACCAGGTCAAGGTGATCGTGCGTGCCCGGCGGCGGCGCCTGCGGCAACACCCGCAAAGTGCCGGTCATGCCAAGGTGGATCAGCAGCCATCCCGGAGCCTCGCCGTCCGGGCGCACGCACTCCAGCAGCAGGTATTTGCCGCGCCGCTCGATGCGCGCGATCACCCGCCCGGCCAGCTGCGACTCCAGATCCGGCTCGACCGGCCAGCGCAAGCCGCGATGGCGCACCACCACGTCGGCAATGCGCCGCCCAACCACATGCGGCAGCAAGCCGCGCCGGGTCACTTCGACCTCCGGCAACTCAGGCATCGAACCTCTCCCTTTTGTGCCACTCAAACCGCCAGAGACCCCAGCCGTGCCGGTGCCATGCGGATAAGCAAAGCATTGTAGCGGCAGGCTACAATGCCTTTACCTTCCCCATCGCCTTTGAGTGCTGGAGCACCCACCCACATGTCGGACCGCCTGGACCGTACCCCGATGACCACCGCTCAACTTCTCTTCCCCCGGCGGCCGCTGCGTCACAGGCTCGCGGCCACGGCTGCGGCCGCGGTGGCAGTCTGCGCCCTGGCGCCGCTTGCCAGCCACGCCGCGCCCGCGGACGGCAAGCCCGCGATGAAGGTCGCCGCGGAGGCCACCACGCCAATCCGCTCGAACCCGCTGCCGCCGAAGATGCCGCTGCCGACGGTGCCGCTGACCGCGGACATCCTCTACCGGGTGCTGGCCGCGGAAATCTCCGTCCAGCGCGGCGTGGTCGGCCCCGCTTACCAGACGTACCTGGAACTGGCGCGCAATACGCGCGACCCGCGCTTTGCCCAACGCGCCACCGAGATCGCGTTCAATGCCCGCAGCGCCCAGCAAGCGCTTGACGCCGCGCGGCTGTGGACCGAGCTTGCGCCCACCTCCGCCGGTGCGCGGCAGGTGCTGTCGACCCTGCTGGTCCTTAGCGGCCGATGGGACGAAGCCGAACCCCTGCTGGCTCTGCAGCTCAATGGCGTGCCGCCGAGCCAGCGGCCGGAGGCCATCCTGCAGATGCAGCAGCAGCTTTCGCGCACCAGCGATCCCGCCGGCGCGGCCGCGCTGCTGCAGCGCCTGGTGGCGAACGACCTGAAATCGGCCGAGACTCACCTTGCCCTTGCGCGCGCCAAGGAAGCCGCCAGCGATATTCCCGGCGCGCTGGCGGAGCTCGACGAGGCCCAGAAGATCCGTCCCGACTTCGAAGGTGCCGCGCTGATGGCTGCCGAGCTGCGCGCCGACAGCGCACCGGACCAGGCCATTGCCGGGCTCAAGGCGTTCGTCAACAAGGCCCCAGCCTCGGTCAACGGGCACATCACGCTGGCCCGCCTCTACCTGCAGCAAAACGACCTGCAAGCCGCGCGCGCGGAGTTCGAGACACTGCGCAAGATTGCGCCGAAGGATCCGCGCGTGCCGCTCGCCCTCGGCCTCACCAGCCTGCAGTCCAAGCGCTACGACGAAGCCGAGCTGTACCTGAAGGAATACCTGCAACTCGCCGAGCAAGTACCGGCGGCCAGCCCGGATATCGCCTACCAGTACCTGGCGCAGATCGCTGAGGAAAAGAAGGACTACCCGGCGGCCGTAGCCTGGCTCGACCGCATCGACGACGCCCGCCTCGCGCCGGCTGCAGCCGTCAAGCGCGCGCAGTTGCTGGGCCGCATGGGCAAGCTCGACGACGCCCAGGCGGTATTCAACGACATGCTGGCCGATGCCGAGGATATACCCGAGCCCGACCAGCGCGCGCAGCGCATGACCGCTATCCGCCAGGCAGAAGTTGGCATGCTGATCGACGCCAAGTCCTACGACCGCGCCCGCAAGGTGCTGGATGAACGCGCCGCGGCGGAGCCCGACAACTCGGACTGGGTCTATGAACTCGCCATGCTCGATGAGCGCGAGAAGCGCTACGACAGCATGGAAAAGCTGCTGCGCCGCGTGATCGCCATGCAGCCGGAAGCCAAGCAGGGCTATAACGCCCTGGGCTATTCGCTTGCGGACCGCAACGTGCGCCTGCCCGAAGCCCTCCAGCTGCTGGAAAAAGCCTCGGCGCTGGGCCCGGACGACCCCTACATCATGGATAGCCTGGCCTGGGTCAAGTTCCGCCTGGGCCAGCTGCAACCGGCCGCTGAGCTGCTGCGCAACGCTTACGCCAAGGCGCCCGAGGCCGAAATCGGCGCCCACCTCGGTGAGGTGCTGTGGCAGCTCGGCCAGCAGGACGAGGCCCGCAAGACCTGGACCGAAGCCGCCAAGATCGAGCCGGATAACGTCATCCTGATCGACACCCTGCGCCGCTATAACGTCCCGCTCTCCGCGCTGTCCAAGTAGCATCCTGCCGTCCGCAGCCGTCCGCAGCCATCACGCAGCATTCCGATCACCCGCAATCATCCGCCGCCCGGCCCTCGCGCCGGGCCGGCAGCCCGGCGCCCGGCGGCGCCGGCGCGCACGCCAAACGCCATGCCCACATCCCGACGCCTTGCCCTGCTCTGCCTGAGCGCCCCCTTATGGCTCGCCGCCTGCGCCAGCATCACGCCCACGCGGCAGTTCGACGCCGGCGAGACCGCCCAGGCTCGCGACCTCAGCGGCCGCTTCGCCGCCAACTACGTGCGCTACGGCCGCGATGAAGGCGTGCAGGGCAGCTTCCAATGGCATGAGCAAGGCCGCAATGTGCGCCTGGACCTGATCTCGCCGCTGGGCCAGACCCTGGCGGTGGTCACCTCCACGCCTTCGGGGGCCACGCTCGACCTGCCCAACCAGCCACCGCGCAACGCCCCCGAAGTCGATACCTTGCTGGAAGAAGCGCTTGGATTTTCGCTGCCGGTGGCAGGCCTGCGCGACTGGCTGCACGCCCGCCCCGCGCCCGGCAGCCCGGCGCGCACCACGCGTGACGACAACGGACGGCTGGCTACCCTGGCGCAGAACGGCTGGACCGTGCGCTACGTGGCATGGCAGGAAGCCGCACCCACGACACCATCCACGCCGGCCGCGGCGAGCCCGCGCCGCATCGACCTCGCGCGCGACGGCGCAGCCAACCCGCTCTCGGTACGCCTGGTCATCGATCCGGAGCAAGCACAATGAGCACGGCCCGCACCTTGCCTGCGCCTGCGCTGCGCGACTGCCCGGCGCCCGCCAAGCTGAATCTCTTCCTGCATGTGACCGGACGCCGCGCGGATGGCTACCACACGCTGCAGACGGTTTTCCAACTGGTGGACTGGAGCGATACGCTCGACTTCTTCCGCCGCGATGATGGCCGCATCGAGCGCATCAGCGACGTGCCGGGCGTACCGGCGCAGAGCGACCTGATCGTGCGCGCCGCGCAGGCCTTGCAGCAAGCTGGCGGCACCCGCTTTGGCGCAGACATCGCGATTGCCAAGCGGCTGCCGATGGGCGGCGGCATCGGCGGCGGATCGTCGGACGCGGCGACCACGCTGCTGGCACTGAATCATCTTTGGGGGCTGGGCCTGGGACGCGACGAACTCAAGCGCATCGGCCTTTCGCTAGGTGCCGACGTGCCGTTCTTCGTGCATGGAGAAAACGCGTTCGCGCAGGGGGTTGGCGAGGAACTGACGACGGTCGAATTGCCTGAAAGCTGGTTCGTGATCATCCATCCGCGGCAGCATGTTCCGACCGCTGCAATTTTTTCAGACGAGCGCTTGACAAGGGATACGGCGATCTCCATAATAGCGGACTTCACTGGATGCACAAACAAGTTCGGTTTCGGTCGCAACGACCTGGAAGCGATAGCAACAGTGAAGTTCGGCGAAGTTGCCCGAGCCCTTGAATGGTTGAGACAGTACAGTCCACATGCAAGGATGACCGGTTCCGGAGCCTGCGTGTTTGCACGATTCAACGACGAGCAAACTGCGCAGCAGGTACTAGACCGGTTGCCTCCCGAATGGGATGGCAGGTGTGCGAAGAGTTTATCGCAACACCCACTCGCAACGCTCGCATAAAAGTTTTTCGTTCGGCGTCGCAGTCAGTTGAATGTGACGATGGACGTACCCGGTTGTGTAGGGGAGTCGCCAAGTTGGTCAAGGCACCGGATTTTGATTCCGGCATTCGAAGGTTCGAATCCTTCTTCCCCTGCCATTACATCCTACAGTGTCCTTACGGACCTGCACGAAAAGCTGCCGGCACTAGCCGGCAGCAATCGTTCCCCCCTCCAGTAGCAAGACAGGTGCACCGAATGAGCAGCGAAGGCTTGATGGTTTTTACCGGCAACGCCAACCCCAAACTCGCGGAGGCTGTCGTTCAGCACCTCGGCATCCCGCTCGGGAAGGCCCAGGTCGGTCGGTTCTCCGACGGCGAAGTCCAAGTTGAAATCCAGGAAAATGTTCGCGGCAAGCACGTCATCGTGCTGCAGTCCACCTGCGCGCCGACCAACGACAACCTGATGGAACTGATGGTGATGGTCGATGCGCTCAAGCGCGCTTCGGCACGCAGCATCACTGCCGCCATGCCCTACTTCGGCTATGCCCGCCAGGACCGCCGCCCGCGTTCAGCGCGCGTCGCGATCTCGGCCAAGGTGGTAGCCAACATGCTGGAAGTTGCCGGCGTCGAGCGGGTCCTGACCATGGACCTCCACGCCGACCAGATCCAGGGCTTCTTCGATATCCCGGTTGATAACATCTACGCCTCCCCGGTTCTGCTGGGCGACCTGCGCGAGAAGAACTACGGCAATCTGCTGGTGGTCTCGCCCGACGTCGGCGGCGTGGTGCGCGCCCGTGCGCTGGCCAAGCAGTTGAACTGCGACCTGGCCATCATCGACAAGCGTCGTCCCAAGGCCAACGTGGCCGAAGTGATGAACATCATCGGTGAAGTCGACGGCCGCAACTGCGTGATCATGGATGACATGATCGACACCGGCGGCACCCTGTGCAAGGCGGCCCAGGTGCTCAAGGAACGCGGCGCGCTGAAGGTATTCGCTTACTGTACCCACCCGGTCCTGTCCGGTGGCGCGGCTGCCCGCATCGCCGACTCCGAACTGGATGAAGTGGTGGTGTGCGACACGATTCCGCTGCGCGACGATGCGATCCAGTCCGGCAAGATTCGCCAGCTCTCGACCGCATCGCTGCTGGCAGAGACCTTTACCCGGATCGTCAAGGGCGACTCGATCATGTCGCTGTTTGCCGATTCCTGATAGAATTCAAGGCTTTACCGCGTTTGCGGCTGTTTTTTGGGGAGTAAGACCCCGATTACGGCACGTGACGAGGTTCATCGGGCTGTCTGGTCGCGGACAGCCCTCTTACATTTGGAGTCATCATGAAAGTAGTAGCCTTCGAGCGTAGCGTACAGGGAACGGGTGCGAGCCGCCGCCTGCGCAACGCCGGCAAGACCCCCGGCATCATCTATGGCGGCGCAGCCGAACCCAAGATGATCGAACTCGATCACAACGCACTGTTCCACGCGCTGAAGAAAGAAGCATTCCACTCGTCGATTCTCGACCTCGAAGTGGAAGGCAAGGCTGAAAAGGCCCTGCTGCGCGCTTTCCAGATGCACCCGTTCAAGCCGCTGGTCCTGCACGTTGACTTCCAACGCGTGTCGGCCACCGACAAGATCCACGTCAAGGTGCCGCTGCACTTCATGAACCAGGAAAACGCCCCGGGCGTGAAGCTGGGCCATGGCATCGTCAACCACATCCTGAACGAACTGGAAGTGTCGTGCCTGCCGGCCGACCTGCCTGAGTTCATCGAAGTGGACCTGGGCAATGCAGAACTGGGCCAGACCCTGCACCTGTCCGACGTGAAGCTGCCGAAGGGCGTGAGCGCCATCACCCACGGTGACGAAAACCCCGCCATCGCCAGCATCTCGCTGCCGGCCGGCGGCGTTGCTGCAGCGGAAGAAACGCCTGCTGCCTGAGTACCCTGAACGCGGCCTTTGGGCCGTGTGACAGGACGGCTCTTGCAGCCGCAAGAAAAAACCGCCGGCGCGTCCGGCGGTTTTTTTTCGTCCCGAGGTTCGCGTATGCTTGGCTTCTGGCAGCACACCCATGCGCGATGCGAAGCGAGCCGTCAAGGTGTGCCAAGGCCGTATGGGGCGGCGACCTACTTTTTTGGCAAGACAAAAAAGTAGGTCGCCGCCCCGCAGGAGTGGTGAAACTGCTGTTGATCTTGACTTTGCAGTTGTAGTTGCAGCCAAGCAGTTGCCAGCTGCCCCGCGCCTCGTGCGTCGAGCCCCATCAACCAAGAAGTACAACGCATGATCAAACTCATCGTCGGCCTCGGAAATCCCGGGGCGGAATACGAAGCCACGCGCCACAATGCCGGCTTCTGGCTGGTCGACCAGCTTGCCCGCATGGGCGGCGTCACCCTGCGCGTGGAAGGCCGCTTCCACGGGCTGGCAGCGCGCGCCCGGCTGTGGGACCAGGAAATCTGGCTGCTCAAGCCGTCCACCTTCATGAACCGCTCCGGGCTGTCCGTGGTATCGCTCGCGCGCTTCTACAAGATCCTGCCGGACGAGATCGCGGTGGCGCATGACGAGATGGACCTGCCCTCGGGCACCGTCAAGCTCAAGCGTGGCGGTGGCGCGGGCGGCCACAATGGCCTCAAGGATATTTCCGCACACCTGACCACCCAGGACTACTGGCGCCTGCGCATTGGTGTCGGCCATCCGCGCAATTCGGCCGGTGGCGGTGGCGAGCGCGAAGATGTGATCAATTTTGTGCTGAAGCCGCCGCGCCGCGAGGAGCAGCAGGCCATCGACGAAGCCATCGACCGCAGCATCGCACCGCTTGGGTTGCTGGCCAAAGGCGAGTCCGAGCGCGCCATGCTGGAACTGCATACGAACCGCTGAAACTGCTGAACGCGCGCCCAAACAAAAAGCCCCATCACCGCGAAGGTCATGGGGCTTTTTTTTGCTGCGAGCTTCATGCCGCAAGCCGCAGTGGCAGCTCAGGCTGCCCGTTTGGCCGCCGTAAGGAGACGGTAGCGATCCATCAGGATCTCGCGCGTCTCGATGCGGTTGGGATCGTGCGGGATGCAAGCCACAGGACAAACCTGCTGGCATTGCGGCTCGTCGAAGTGCCCAACGCATTCGGTACATTTGTTGGGGTCGATCTCATAGATCTCGGGCCCCATCGAAATGGCTTCGTTTGGGCACTCCGGCTCACAAACGTCGCAATTGATGCAGTCGTCGGTGATCAATAGTGCCATGGTGTTTCCTTTGAACCCAGCATGCCCCGCGCCCGACTGGCCGCGGCCGACATGTTGCAAGACTCTATTTTATTCCGTTTTGCTGCCGATCTTTTCCGCAAGCCAGCGTTCGACCGAGGGGAACACAAACTTGCTGACATCGCCGCCAAGCACCGCGATCTCGCGCACGAAGGTGCCGGAGATGAACTGGTACTGGTCTGACGGCGTCAGGAACATGGTTTCCACGTCCGGCAGCAGGTAACGGTTCATGCCCGCCATCTGGAACTCGTACTCGAAGTCGGAAACCGCGCGCAAACCCCGCACGATCACGCGCGCATTGTTCTTGCGGACAAAATCCTTGAGCAGGCCGGAGAAACCTTCGACGCGCACATTGGGATAGTGGCCCAGGACTTCACGGGCGATGCCTATGCGCTCTTCCAGCGAAAAGAACGGGCGCTTGTTGGGGCTATGCGCCACGCCGACCACGAGCTCATCGAAGATATTGGATGCTCTGCGCACCAGATCCTCGTGGCCCCGGGTCATTGGGTCGAAAGTGCCGGGATAGACCGCGACGACCATGCTTCCTCCTTGTTCTGCCCGCTGCCGGTCCTGGATGGACCGATCGACCCCGCCCACTATGGTGAAGGCTGGAGCCAAGGCTGCGTGACGAGCGTTGGCGACAGCGGCGTAGTGTAACTCTAAACGCGGCACTTGCAAGCCGCCACATCGCGGTTTTGCCGCGCCGCCGCATCTTGCGTGCCGGTGGCCGGTCACAATGCCCGCGGCCACCGGCCCTTCAAAGGTTCCTGTGCTGCAACAAATGGAAGTGCACCGCGCCAGCCCGTGCATGCCGCACGATCTCCAGCGCCGCCGGCACGGGCGCGTCGGGGCCGATCAGGGCGCGATCCGTTTCGACATACACGGCACCGCCTGGACGTGACAGCCGCGCCGCATGCTCCAGCGCGGGGCCAAGCCAGTCTTCGGCAAAGGGCGGATCGAGGAACACCACGTCGAAGCTGGCCGACGGCATCTGTGCCGCGGTCGCGAACGCATCGCCTTGCACCACCCGGATCTGCTGGGCGTCGAGCCGGTACTGGTTGTCGCGCAGCTGCTTGGCCACGCGCGGATTGGCTTCGACCATGGTGACCTGCTGGGCACCCCGGGAGGCCGCCTCGAAACCCAGTGCGCCGGAGCCGGCAAACAGATCGAGGCAAGCCAGCCCGGACATGTCCTGCCCAAGCCAGTTGAACAGGGTCTCACGCACGCGGTCAGGGGTGGGACGCAGGCCTTCGGCATCGAGCACGGGCAGCGGTGTGCGCTTCCACTTGCCGCCAATGATGCGGACCTGGGCAGGAGACTGCCGCGGCGAGGGGGATGGGGATCGCCCGCTGGCAGCGGGCGAGGGAGATCGGGTACGCGAATTCATGCCGTGATTGTAGAGCCTGCGGCGCGGAAAAGCGCAAGCGCCGGGAACGCCTCCCGGCACCCGCTCCTGTCACTGCGTTATTCCGGTCCACCCACGATGACGGTCGCCATGGCGTCCGGGAACACGTGGCGCTGGAAGGCTTCGCGGACCTGGTTTCGGGTGACCTTGCCGATCTGGGCGGTCCAGGTGTCAAGGTAGTCCAGCGGCAGCCCATACCAGCCGATATTGGCCACATTGGTCAGCAGCTTGCGGTTGCTGTCGATGCGCAGCGGGAAGCCGTTGACCAGATTATCCTTGGCGGCCTTCAGTTCGGTGTCGGTAGGGCCTTGCGCCACGTACTGCGCCAGCACCTTGCGCACCAGCGCCAGCGCTTCGTTGGTCTGTGCCTTCTTGGTCTGCAAGCCGATGCCGAAGGGTCCTGCCTGCTTGGCGGGTGCGAAGTAGCTGTCGACGCCGTAGGTGAGGCCGCGCTTTTCCCGCACCTCATCGGTCAGGCGCGAGCTGAAGCCGCCGCCGCCGAGCACGTAGTTGCCCACCAGCAGGGCAAAGTAGTCTGGATCACCACGCGCGATGGCGGGCTGACTGATGGCGACAGTAGCCTGCTGCGCCGGATGCGGCACGCGCTGCTCGCTAGCCGGGATCTTGAGCTGCACCGGGGGCATCGTGGGCGGCGTGGCGCCAGCCGGCAGGCCGCGCGTCAGCTGCTCGGCAATGGCCTCAGCCTGCTTGCGGTCGATGGCGCCGATCAGCGTCAAGACGGCACGCGACGCCGCGAAATTATCCCGCCAGAAGCGCTCGATATCGGCTCGCGTGATCGATTCGACACTGGCCTCGGTCGGCGACACGCCATACGGGTGCGACGGATAGATCGCCCGCGACACCATCTTGTCGGCGATCACGCCGGGCTTGGTATCGGCCTCGCGGATGGCGGTGATCAGGCGTTGCTTCTCGCGCGCCACCACGGCATCCGGGTAGGCCGGCGCCTTGATCAGCTGCCCGGCCAGCGCGAGCGACTGGCTGAGTTCCGGCTCGGAGGTCAGCGTGCGCAGGCCAATGCCGCCGCGATCGCTACTGGCGGCGCCGCCGAAGTCGGCGCCGGTGTCGGCGAAGGCGTCAGCCACCTGCGCTTCATTGCGGGCCGGCTGGCCATCCTGCGCGGCCGCGCCCTTGTCGAGCAGGGCCGAGGCGAGCGTGGCAAGGCCGGCCTTGCCGGCCGGGTCGTAGCGGCTGCCGGCGTCGAAATCCATATTGACGTCGAGCATGGGAATGGACGGGCTGCGCACGAAATACACGCGGGCGCCGGTGGAGGTGGTCCACTGCTCGATCGGGATCGCAGCCAGCGCGGCCTGCGAGGCGATCAGGGCAAGCGCACCGCAAGCCGCGCCTGCCAGGCGGCGCAACAGGCGTGGCGACGGGATCGTCGGGGCAAAGAGAGGCATCTTGGGTCCTGTCCTCTAGAGCGCTCAGCGGAGCGAGTCGGCGGCGCCGGCCGGAGCCTTCGCCTTGTTCGGGTCGATCGGCTGCGGCAGCAGGGTCGCCACGGTCAGGTTATCGTCGTTGAAGTATTTGCCCGCCACCGCCTGCACCTGTTCCGGCGTGACGGCCTTGATCTTGTCGAGCATGCGGTCGAGCTGGCGCCAGGAAATGCCGGCGATCTCGGCCACGCCGATCTCCATGCCCTGCCCGAACACCGAGTCGCGCTTATAGATCTGCCCCGCCACCACCTGCGCCTTGACCCGCTTGAGCTCTGCGGGCGAGACGCCTTCGCGCGCAATGCGGGCGATCTCGTCGCGCAGCGCGCGCTCGATCTCCTCGGTGCTATGGCCAGTGGCCGGCGTACCGTCGAGCACCATCAGGGACTCGCCGCGGTTGATGCTGTCGTAGCCCACGTTGACGTCGTCGGCGATGCGGCGCTCGCGCACCAGGTCGCGCGTCAGGCGGGCGTTGTCGTAGCCATTGAGCACGGCGGAGAGGACTTCCAGGGCGTAGGGATCGACGTCCTTCTCGACATCGCGCAGGCGCGGCACCTTGTACGCCAGGACCACGTAGGGGTTCTCGGCCGGGGCCTTGACCCAGATCCGCTTGATGCCCTTCTGCGCCGGCTCCTGCTGGTCCTTGCGCAGCGGCAGCGGGCGGGCCTTGAGCTTGCCGTAGGTGCGCTCCGCCAGCGCCTTGACCTCGGCCGCAGTGACGTCGCCCGTTACCACCAGCAGCGCGTTGTCGGGCACGTACCAGTTCTTGTACCAGGCCTGCACGTCTTCCACGCGCATGTTGACCAGGTCGGCCGGCCAGCCGATCACGGGATGCCGGTAGGGCCCGGCGGTGTAGACGGTGGCCAGCAACTGCTCGTAGACGGTGCCGCGCGCGGAGTCGTCCGTGCGCAGGCGCCGCTCTTCCATCACGACCTTCATTTCCCGCTCGAACTCATCCTTCTTGATGATGAGGTTGGCCATGCGGTCGGCTTCCAGCTCCATCATCTTCGGCAGGTACTGCTTGCTGATCTGCTGGTAATAGAGCGTGAAGTCGCGGTTGGTCATGGCGTTCTCGCGCCCGCCCAATGCTGCGATCTGCTTGGAAAACTCGCCCGGCCCGACCTTTGGTGTACCCTTGAACATCATGTGTTCAAGCATGTGCGCCACGCCAGTGGTGCCACTGACCTCGTCCATGCCGCCCACGCGATACCAGATCTGGTGGGCTACGGTGGGCGCGCGATGGTCTTCCTTGACGATGACCCGCATGCCGTTGGACAGCTTGAACTCGGTGGTATCGGCCTGCGCCGCGGCGGTTTGCGCGGCGGGGGCCTGGCCAGCCGGCAACGGCGGCGCCACCACGGCGGTCTGCGCATAGGCAGCGCCGAGCCAGGGCATCGCGATCAACAAAAGGGTGGGAACGAGGCGCCGGGAGAAAGCGGCCGGGCGAACAGCGCCGGCGCCGGCAAGAAGCGAAGCGGTACGGGCGGCGCCCGACCTGGACCTGACAGCACAATGGTTCATGCGACCCCGTCTGCTAGAATTTTGGCGATTGATTCTACCGGGGTATTGACCCCTTTCCCAATGTTTAGTTTCTGGAAGAAGCGCAAGGCCGAACCGGCCAGTGCGCCGCCCGAGGTGCAAAGCCCGGCGCCTGCTGCCACGCCGGCCGCGGTGCCCGCCAGCGCGCCACCCCCAATTCCCGCGGCCGGGCCTGCCCCGGCCGCCGCCGTTCCCGTCCCGCCAACCGCCGTCCAGCCAGTCCGGAGCGCGGCTCCGGCCGCTGCCGAGGAACTGGTCCTGACCCCGCCGCCGGCCGCCTCCGCCGAGGCCAAGCGCGGCTGGATGCAGCGCCTGCGCACCGGGCTGTCCAAGACCAGCCGCAATCTGGGCACGCTGTTTGTTGGCGTCAAGGTCGACGAAGACCTGTTCGAGGACCTGGAAACGGCCCTGATCATGGCCGACGCCGGCGTCGAGGCTACCGAGCACCTGCTGAGCGCGCTGCGCCGCCGCGTCAAGACCGAACGCATCGAAACCGCCGAAGGCGTCAAGGCCGCGCTGCGCGAGCTGCTGACCGACCTGCTGCGCCCGCTCGAGAAGACCATGTCCCTTGGCCGCGAGCAGCCGCTGGTGATGATGATCTCGGGGGTGAACGGCGCCGGCAAGACCACCAGCATCGGCAAGCTGTGCAAGCACTTCCAGAGCTATGACCAGTCCGTGCTGCTGGCCGCGGGCGACACCTTCCGCGCCGCCGCGCGCGAGCAGCTCACCATCTGGGGCGAGCGCAACAATGTCACCGTGGTATCGCAGGAGAGCGGCGACCCGGCGGCGGTGATCTTCGACGCGGTCAACGCGGCACGCGCACGCGGCGTCGATATCGTGATGGCCGATACCGCGGGTCGCCTGCCCACGCAACTGCACCTGATGGAAGAGCTGAAGAAGGTCAAGCGTGTCATCGCCAAGGCGATGCCGAACGCGCCACACGAATCGCTGCTGGTAATCGACGCCAACACCGGCCAGAACGCGCTGTCCCAGGTCAAGGCGTTCGACGACGCGCTGGGCCTGACCGGGCTGATCGTGACCAAGCTCGACGGCACCGCCAAGGGCGGCATCCTGGCCGCGATCGCGCGCCAGCGCCCGGTGCCGGTCTACTTCATCGGCGTGGGCGAGAAGGTCGAGGACCTGCAGCCCTTCAAGGCCGAGGAATTCGCCGACGCACTGCTCGGCTGAGCAGCCCACCCGGCTCGCCAGTAAAAAAGCCCCGCAATCGCTTGCGGGGCTTTTTGCTTATTGCGGCCTGCCGAACCTGGCGTGGCAGCTTATTCGGCGTCCGGCTGCGCCTTGGGCTCGGCCTGCTGGAACGCGGGCAGCGCCATGCAGGAGTCGAACACCTTGGCAATGGCCGGGTAGCGGGCCACGTCGATATTGAAGCGCTGCGCGTTGAACACCTGCGGCACCAGGCAGATGTCCGCCAGCGTCGGCGTATCGCCAAAGCAGAAACGCCCAGCCTTGCCCGAGCGCACGAGGTTGGTATTGACCGACTCGAAACCCAGCTCGACCCAGTGGCGATACCACGCGTCCTTGGCCTCCTCCGCCACGCCCAGCGTGTGCTTGATGTACTTCAGCACGCGCAGGTTATTCAGCGGATGGATCTCGCACGCGACCTCCAGCGCCAGCGCGCGGATGTAGGCGCGGTCGAGCGCGCTGCCCGGCAGCAGGGGCGGCTCGGGATGCGTCTCGTCGAGGTACTCGACCATCGCCACGGACTGGATCAATACGTGATCGTCATCCAGCAGGGTCGGCACCAGCGCATCGGGGTTCAGCGCCCGGTAGGCCGGCTGCAGTTGCTGGCCGCCGTCGCGCAACAGATGCACCGGCAGGTACTCGTAGGGCAAGCCCTTCAATTGCAGGGCAATGCGTACCCGGTACGAGGCGGAGCTGCGAAAGTAGCTGTAAAGCTTGAGCATGGACTCAGACTACCTTGACGGTGAGCTCGCCCACGCCTTCGATCTTGCACCGCATGACATCGCCCTTGACCACCGGGCCCACGCCTTCAGGCGTGCCGCTGTAGATCAGGTCGCCGGGTTGCAGCTCGAACAGCTTGGAGAGATAGGACACCATCTCGGGCACCGACCAGATCAGGTCCGACAGGTCGCCGCGCTGCTTCTCCACGCCGTTGACGGACAGCGTGACCGCGCCCTTCTCCGGATGGCCGATGGCGGACACCGGCACGATCGGGCCGATCGGGGCGGACTTGTCGAAGGCCTTGCCGGTTTCCCAGGGGCGGCCGGTCTTCTTCGATTCGTTCTGCAGGTCGCGGCGCGTCATGTCGAGGCCGAGCGCGTAGCCAAACACGTGGCTCGCGGCATCCGCCTCGGCGATGTCCTTGCCGCCCTTGCCGATGGCAACGACAAGCTCCACTTCATAGTGGCAATTGCTGGTGCCCTGCGGATAGGGGAAGGCGCCTTCGGTGCCGTCGGCCACATAGCTTACGGCGTCGGCGGGCTTGCAGAAGAAGAACGGCGGCTCACGGTCGGGATCCGAACCCATTTCACGGGCATGGGCGGCATAGTTGCGGCCCACGCAGTAGACCCGGCGCACCGGGAACTGAGCGCTGCTGCCGCGCACGGGCACGCCATTGGGCGCCGGCGGGGCAAATACGAATTCGGTCATCCATCTCTCCAGGCATATTCTGTGTTTTAGACTACGCGCCAGCATGCTGGCATCGCCAGTAGACGCCCTGCCGCGCAGCAGGGCAACAGCATACACCGGCGGTTCTGGCCGCGTGCGCCGGCAGCCATTGAATCCGGGAAACCCCGCAATACAATGAAAGGCATCTCGGCGCGAATCTTGCATGGCAAGAGGCATTCCAAGTGACGCCATGAAC
>NZ_LZZU01000030.1:0-54291 GCF_014170355.1 Cupriavidus sp. UME77 | reverse complement strand
TACCTGCTCGACTTCCTCAAGCACAATGAATCGGACCAGCTCTACCTGGTCGGCGACATCATCGATGGCTGGCAGCTGCGCCGCGGCTGGTACTGGCCGCAGAGCCACAACGATGTGGTGCAGAAGCTGCTGCGCAAGGCGCGCAAGGGCACCGAGGTGATCTACGTGCCGGGCAACCACGATGAGGTGGCGCGCCAGTTCGATGGCCTCGCCTTCGGCGATATCACGGTGCGCGAAGATGCGGTCCACGTCACCGCCGCGGGCAAGCGCCTGTGGGTGGTGCACGGCGACCTGTTCGACGGCGTGGTGCAGCACGCGCGCTGGCTGGCTTACCTGGGCGACTCGCTCTACACGCTGATCCTGGCCGTCAACCGCCACTTCAACCGCGTCCGCGCGCGCCTGGGCTTTCCGTACTGGTCGCTGTCGCAATACCTGAAGCACCAGGTCAAGAACGCGGTCAACTACATCAATTCGTTCGAGCAGGCGATGGTGGATGAGGCGCGCCGGCGCGGCTGCGATGGCGTGATCTGCGGCCATATCCACAAGGCCGAGATCCGCGAGGTCGACGGCCAGCTCTACTGCAACGACGGCGACTGGGTGGAGAGCCTCTCCGCCCTGGTGGAGACGCAGGACGGCGAATTGCAGATCGTCTACTGGACCACCTTGCTCGATGCGCCGGCCACGGCTGGGCGCCGCGCCGTCGCCACGGCCTGACCAGACTTGAGCGCGGCACCCGCCCCACACGCCGCCATCCGTACCACGGTATGGCCGTGGCCTCGCCGAGGCCGGCCACCCACGCGGCCTGGCCGCAAGGAGCAGCTATGAAGATCCTGATCGTCACCGATGCCTGGGAGCCGCAGGTCAATGGCGTGGTGCGCACGCTCAAGTCCACCCGCCGCGAGCTGATCGCGATGGGGCACACGGTGGAGCTGATCACGCCGCAGGAATTCACCACCATTCCCTGCCCGACCTATCCGGAGATCGCGCTGTCCCTGTTCGCCGGCGCCAAGGTCCGCGCGCGCATCCGCGCCTTCGCGCCGGACGCGCTGCATATCGCCACGGAAGGCCCGCTCGGGCTGGCTGCGCGCCGCTATGCGATCCGCGAGCAGTTGCCGTTCACCACCGCCTACCACACGCGTTTTCCGGAGTACGTGCAGGCACGCTTCGGCATTCCGCTTGCCTGGACCTACCGCTTCCTGCACTGGTTCCACGGCCCGGCGCGCGCCGTGATGGCGCCGACGCCGGTGGTGCTGCACGACCTGCATCAGTTTGGCATCACCCATGGCGTGCTGTGGACCCGCGGCGTCGACCTTGATGTCTTCACCACCCAGCAGGCCAACGTGCTCAACACGGCGCACCCGATCTTTCTCTACGTAGGGCGCGTCGCAGTGGAAAAAAACGTGGAGGCCTTCCTCGCGCTGGACCTGCCCGGCTCCAAGTGGGTGGTGGGCGACGGCCCGGCGCTGGCGTCGCTGCGCGCGCGCTATCCGGCAGCCAACTACCTGGGCGTACTGACCCAGCCGGAGCTGGCCAAGGTGTATGCTTCGGCCGACGTCTTCGTATTCCCCAGCCGCACCGATACGTTCGGGCTGGTGCTGCTCGAAGCCCTGGCCAGCGGGCTGCCGGTGGCGGCCTATCCGGTAACCGGGCCGATCGATGTGCTCGGCCACAGCGACGCCGGCGTGATGCACGAAGACTTGCGTGAAGCTTGCCTGGAAGCGCTGCGCATTGACCGCGCCACCGCTCGCGCCCATGCCGAACGGTTCTCGTGGCGCGCCGCCTCCGAGCAGTTCCTGACTCACCTGCAGCCCCTGCCGGCCGTACGCGCGACCCCCAACGGCACGACCGGCACCACTGCCCGCCCCTCTTCCGAACATGCCGACTCCGCATCGCCCACCGTCCGAACCGCACCGCCCGCCGGCGCCACAGACCGTCACGTCAGCACCGGCCCCGCCCCCGGACTCGCCGAACAGCGACTACACGATTGAGCAGAACCCCCACAAGGGCAACCGCGGCCTGGCGCGGGCCTGGCATGCCGGCATCAACTCGGTGTCCGGCCTGCGCTACGCGGTGCTGGAAGAAAGCGCGTTTCGCCAGGAGCTGACACTGGTGGTGATCCTGACGCCCTGCGCCTTGCTGCTGCCGGTCGGCATCGTCGAGCGCATCCTGCTGCTGGGCACCCTGCTGCTGGTGCTGATCGTGGAATTGCTCAACTCCAGCGTGGAAGCCGCGGTCGACCGGATCTCGCTGGAACGCCACAGCCTGTCCAAGCGCGCCAAGGACTTCGGCAGCGCGGCGGTCATGCTGGCGCTGGTGCTATGCGGCGGCACCTGGCTGGCCATTGCGGGGCCGATCGTGATGGACTGGCTGCGCGCGCTGGCGGCCTGAGGGGCTGGCGGCACGGGCCCGGCGCAGGCCCGGCACAGCGGGCGCGCGCACGGCGCCAAAGGCGCTTGCGCCGTCGTGGGGTTGCGGCAAACGGCGATTGCTTATAATCGCCTTCAACTTACCGAATTGCCGCTCGCCCGGTCGCCTATGGAACCCAAACAGCAAGCCGGTCCCCGCCGCACCCGGGACCGCATCCTGGACGTCTCGCTCCGCCTGTTCAACGAGGTGGGCGAGCCCAACGTCACCACCACCACCATTGCGGAAGCCATGGAGATCAGCCCCGGCAATCTCTACTATCACTTCCGCAACAAGGACGACATCATCAACTCCATCTTCGTGCTGTTCGAGCAGGAGATGGAGCGCCGCCTGAAGTTGCCCGACGATCACAAGGCCACGCTGGACGAAAGCTGGGGCTACCTGCAGTACATGGCGGAGTTCCTGTGGAACTACCGCTTCCTGTACCGCGACATCAATGACCTGCTGGCGCGCAACCGCATGCTTGAAACCAATTTCAAGCGCATCGTCGAGCAGAAGAAGCGCTTTGCGATGGAGATCTGCCGGCAGTTCCAGGAAGACGGCGAGATGGAGGCCACGCCGGAGCAGGTCGAGGCCATCTGCACCAATATCGTGGTGATCGCCACCTACTGGCTGTCGTTCCAGTTCGTGCAGCATCCGCGCCAGTACAACGACCCCGAGCTGATCCGCGGCTACCTGCACGGCGCCAGCTACCATATCTTCTCGATCCTGGCCCCTTACCTGCGCGGCAAGGCCCGCCAGGCGTTCGACAAGCAGGCCCAGGAATACGCCGCCGCCAAGGCGGCGCAAACTGAAAAGGAAAAAAAGTGAAGTCCGTTTGCATCTATTGCGGCTCCAGCCCCGGCAATCGCCCCGAGTACGCCGCCGCGGCGCGCGCCATGGGCAAGACCCTGGCCGAGCGCGGCCTTGCGCTGGTGTACGGCGGAGGCAAGGTCGGGCTGATGGGCACCGTGGCCGACGCCGTGCTGGCCAACGGCGGCACCGCCATCGGCATCATTCCCGATGCGCTGATGCAAAAGGAAGTCGGCCATCGCGGCCTGACCGAGCTGCACGTGGTGCGCAACATGCACGAGCGCAAGCAGATGATGGCCGACCGGGCCGATGCCTTCATCGCCATGCCGGGCGGCGTCGGCACCTTCGAGGAACTGTTCGAGACCTTCACCTGGCTGCAACTGGGCTATCACGCCAAGCCGGTGGGACTGCTCAATGTGGAAGGCTTCTACGACAGCATGCTGGGCTTCATGCAGCACGCCGTGGACGAGGGCTTCCTGAAGCAGGTCCACAACGACCTGCTGCATGTGGCGCCTACGCCCGAAGGCATCCTCGACAAGCTCGCCAACGCGCCGCGCTTGCTGGTGGACAAGTGGCAGGAGAAGCGCGAGCAGACCTGATGGTGCTCGCCGCGGCCCGAGGCCCGAGGCCCGGATACCGAGATACCGAGGGCCAGCCACATCGGCTTGCGCCCCAGCCCCGCCACCACACCGCCACCACGCCGCGATAGCGGCTGCGCTACGCAGGGCCCGCTCAGAACGACGAGCCGGGTTCCTGCAGGAAGGCGCTCTCCTGCGCCGTATCCCTGCGTCCCAGCATGGCGTTGCGATGCGGGAAGCGCCCGAAACGCTCGATCACCGCGCGGTGCTTGAGCGCCCAGTCCACCACGTCCACCTGACCCTGGCTTTGGTCGCGCAGCGCCGTCATCAGCTGCACGGCCGTGTTCTGGTCGGCAAGCGCTTCGGAATGCTCGAACGGCATGTAGCAGAACATGCGGTGCAATGCCGTGGGCAGCAGACGGTCGGCGCCGCTCGCCACCATCTGCCGGGCTGTTGCCAGCGCCTGCGCATCGGAGGCAAAGCTGCGCGGGTCGTCGCGAAAGACGTTGCGCGGCACCTGGTCGAGCAGCACGATGCGTGCGCAAGCGGATTCGGGGCTTTGCGCCCAGCCCGCATTCGCGCCCGCGTGCGTGGCTTCCCACAGCGGCAGGAAGTCAGCGCGGACCGTGGCGTCGAAATCGGCGGACTTGGTGAACCACACCGAGCGTGTGGTGTTCCATGCCGGCGAGCCAGGCACGCCGAACCAGAAATCGAGTACGCGCCGGGCGTCGGCAGGCAGGTCCGTGGCGGCGTTGGGATGCGTGTCAGCCATGGTGCCGGGATCCATGGCGGGTCGGGTGGCCTTGGCCATCAACGCGGCACATTGCGCATCCAGTCGGCGGTGCCGAAAAAGGCCTGCATCAGGCGCAGTTGCAGGTCCTCGGGCAGGCCGACGTCCTGCATGGCGAGCGCCATGCAGCGCATCCACTGGTCGCGCTCGCTGGTACCGATCTCGAACGGCATGTGGCGCGCGCGCAGGCGCGGGTGGCCAAAGCGCTCGATAAAGTGGTTGGGGCCGCCCAGCCAGCCGCACAGGAACCAGAACAGCTTGTCGCGCGAGCCGTCGAGCGAGGCGGGATGCAGCGCGCGCAGGCCCTTGAACTCGTCCTCCAGATCCATCAGGTCGTAGAAACGGTCGACCAGTTCGCGCACGCGCGCCTCGCCGCCGATCAGTTCATAGGCGGTGACTTCGGGGGCGGCATCGGATGCCGTGGATGCCGCATTTTCAGGCTTGGAATCGGTACTCATAAACACTCAAGGATGGTTCAGGCTGCAGTGGTTCAGGCTTCAGGTATCACGCATCGGGTATCACGCATCACGCAGCGTGGCCAGCGCGGGCTGCCGCAGCACCTCGCGCAAGCCCAGCCAGCCGCCCGCGAAAGCGCACAGCATGCCAGAAAGCACACCGGCCGGCACGATCCAGCCATTGAAGCGGTAGGGGAAATCGAACACGAACTGCGACAAGCCCCAGCCCACCGCGATCGCGCCCAGGCTGGCCAGCAGCCCCGCCAGCCCGCCCACCACCAGGAACTCCGCATACTGGGTCTGCCGCACCACCGCGGCGGACGCGCCCAGCGCCTTGAGCAGCCCGGCATCGCGCTTGCGCTCGTCGCGCGCGCCGGACAACGCCGCATAGAGCACGGTGACGCCGGCCGCGAGCGTGAACACAAACAGGAACTCGACGGCGGCGATGACCTGGTCGAGCACGTCCTGGATCTGGCGCAGGATCATGTCGGTGTTGACCACCGTGATGTTCGGGAAGGCCGCCACCATGCGGTTGCCCAGCGCGGCTTGCGCGGGCGGCAGGTGGAAAGCGGTGATATAGGTCTGCGGCAAGCCTTGCATGGCGGAGGGCGGCAGGATGACGAAGAAGTTGACCCGCATCGAGCCCCAGTCCAGCTTGCGCAGCGAGGTGACCGGCGCCTCCACCGACTGCCCCGCCACATCGAAGCGCAAGGTATCCCCGAGCCGGATCCCCAGCGTCTTGGCGATGCCCTCCTCCACCGAGGCCCCGGCCCCGCCCTTCCCGGCGCCGAGCCAGTTGCCCGCCACCACGCGGTTGCCGGCCGGCAGCGCGTCGGTATAGGACAGGTTGAACTCGCGCTCGACCAGGTTGCGGGCGCGGCCATCGGCAAAGCGCTCGGCGCGCACCTGCTGCCCGGCGATATGCGTGAGGCGGCCGCGCACCATCGGGTACAGCAGGTCGGCGATGCCGGCGTGCTGCAGCATGCTGGCAAGCGGCGCGCGCTGGTCCGGCTGGATATTGATGACGAAGCGGTTGGGCGCGTCCGCCGGCGTGGCGTTGCGCCAGGAGGCGATCAGGTCGTTGCGGGTCATGCCGAGCAGCAGCAGCGCCATCAGGCCCACCGCCAGCGCCACCGTCTGCAGCACCGTCACGCCGCGGCGGCGCTCCAGCACCGCCAGCGCAAAGCGCCAGCCCACGCTGCCGCGCGCCAGGCGCCGGCCACGCATCAGCCGTGACAGCAGGCTTAGCAGGCCCAGGGCCAGCAGCGCGAACACAACGCCGGCGCCGACAAAGCCGCCCGCGGTGGTCAGCCCCAGCTTGAGATCACGCGCGGCCACCAGCAGCAGCGCCACGAAAGCGCCCAGGCCGAGTCCGTAGGCGATCCAGGTCGAGACCGGCGGCGCGCCGACGTCACGCCGCAGCACGCGCAGCGGCGGCACCTGGGTCAGCGCCAGCAGCGGCGGCAAGGCAAAACCCGCCAGCAGGACCACGCCCGCCAGCACCCCAACCACGGCCGGCAAGACGGACGGCTGCGGCAGCGTCACGGTCAGCAGGTTACCCAGCGAGAGCAGCAGGCCGTAGTGCGCCAGGTAGCCGAGCGCCACGCCAGCCACCGCGCCGCCCACGCCCAGCAGCAGGAACTCCAGCCCGAACGCCAGCAGGATCTCGCGGCGCGACAGGCCCATGCACTTGTAGACAGCGCAGGCATCGGTGTGGCGCTGCATATAGCGGCGCGCCGACATGGCAATGGCCACCGCGGCAATCATCGACGACAGCACCGCCACCAGCGACAGGAAACGCTCGGCGCGGTCCAGCGTGGCGCGCATCTGCGGCTGGCCGGACTCCAGCGACTCGACCCGGGTGTTGCGCAGCGCAAGCTTGTCGATCTCGGCCTCGGCCCACTTCTGGTAGGCCTGCGCGGCGGCATCGGGGCCGGCCACCAGCAGGCGGTAGGAGACCCGGCTGCCCCAGCCCACCAGCCCGGTGGCGGCCAGGTCAGACAGCGGCAGCATCACGCGCGGCGCGAAGTTCATGAAGCCGGCGCCGCGATCCAGTTCCTGCGTGAGGATGCGGTCGATGCGAAAGGCGCGGCTGCCCAGCTGGATGGTGTCGCCCATGGCGACGCCGAGCGAGTCCAGCAAGGCCTCGTCCACCCAGACGGTGCCCTCGGCGGGGATGCCGGTGGCGGCGGCTTCCGGCGACCCTGGCCCGGCCGCCACCTTGAGCTGCCCGCGCAGCGGATAGCCGGGGCCGACCGCCTTGAGCGCAGCCAGTTGCGAAGGGGCATCGGCCCGAGCCCCGCTAGCCGCCCCTTGCCCTTGCGTTGTGGCGGCCTTGCCCGGCGCGTGCGCGCTCGCCATGCTCGGGAAGGTGACCGTCTGCGTGGTGGCCAGGCCCGCTTGCGCGGCGTGGCTGGCGAAGACGGCATCGAACGGCTGGTCGGACACGATCAGCACATCGGAGGCGATCATCTGGCGCGCGTCGCGCTCCAGCCCCAGGCGCATGCGGTCGGCCAGAAAGCCCACGCTGCTGAGCGCCGCCACGGCCAGCACCAGCGCGAACAGCAACAGGCTCAGCTCGCCGGCGCGCCAATCGCGCCGCGCCATGTGCAACGCCTGGCGCCAGGGCGAGAAGCGCGTCGGGCGGGCGCCGGACGATGCCGCGACGGTAGTGGTTGCTGCGGTGGCTGCGGCTGCGGTGGCGGCTGCGGGAACGTGCTGGGAGGCGGGTTCTGAAGACATTGATCTCTTATCTCTAATCTCTTGTCCGTGCACATGCATGGTGGCGGCCAGCCGGGCTGGCCGCAGGCCAGGATTGGCGCGACGGCAGGACACCAGCGGGAGGATCCCGGCGCGCATCCGCCGGACCAGGGCCAGATTATGGCCGGATTGGGCAAAGCGAGGGTCGAACCCGCCACTCAGCGCCGGGGCTGACGCCCCGCCGGCGAGGCTGCCGGAGCACGCTTGGCCAACGCGTCGCGCAAATGGCGCAAGCCGCGCCACAGCTTGGGCAGCAGCCACGCCGCCACCAGCAGCAGCACGGCCAGCACCACCAGGAACACCACGGGCAGGAAAAAAGCCAGCAGCAGCCCGCTGCTGGCGGCAACGTCCTCGCTCAGTGAGGCAGCCCAATTCGAAAACGGTTCCGGCGAGACGTTGATCAGGGCGCGAGTGCCGGCCTTGGCGGCATGGGCAGTGCCGGCCAGCGTGCCCCCGACCAGCCCGGCGGCGACCATCCATTGCGGATCGAGCTGCCCGAAGGCGGCGGCGGCCAGGATCGCGCCGGCGGGAATGCGGATAAAGGTCTGGATGCTGTCCCAGAAGGAATCGAAGCCCGGCACCTTGTCGGCCACGAATTCGGCCAGGGCCAGCAGCGCGGCCAGCGCGATCACCCACCACGATTCCAGCGCCTGCAGGCCGGGCGGCAGGTGCAGCCAGCCCAGGCGGCCCAGTGCGCCAGCCGTGAACACGGCCAGGTAAAGGCGGAATCCGCTGGTCCAGGACAAGCCCGCGGCCAACGCGGCCGTTTCTAGCATGGCGCTCCTTGCTGGCACTGTCTGGCGGGCATGCAGCCCCGCCTATGCAACCAGTGTAATACGCGCGCGCTCAAACGGCCGGGCTCCCACCCTCCCCGGCGCACGGCGTCAGCCGCCTTCCTTGCCGTCGGGGCCGTACCAGGGGAGTGCCTCCTGCGGCGTCAGGATGCCATCAGGCTCCGCCATGGCATAGCCGGGGAGCGCCTCGATGCGGCGCCGGAAAGCCGGGTCGTCCAAATGCGAAAGCAAGCCATGCGCCCAGGGCGTGATCTGGTCGTTCTTGCGCAGCGCCAGGTAGTAGGCCTCGCGCGTCAGCGGCACAAAGGCCAGCCCATGGGCTTCGGCATTCATGCGCAGGCCGAACCCCACCTCGGCATGGCCGTCGTGCACCGCTTGCGCCACCCTCTCGTTGCTGAACTCGGGGGTTTCATAGCCGACGATCTGGTCCGGGAAGAGTCCCTCGGTGGCCAGCAACTGGTCGAACAGCATGCGCGTGCCAGAACTGCGCTGGCGGTTGACAAAGCGGGCGCGGGTACGGGCCAGGTCACGCAGGTCGTGGATCTCGCGCGCGAGCTCGCGCGCGACGATCAGGCCCTGCTCGCGCCAGGCCAGCCGGATCAAGCGCACGGCGGTCGGGCGCAGCCATTTGCGCAGCGTCACGTGAGCCACGGAGCCAGCCTTCTGGATCGGCGAGACGTAGAAGCCGGCCAGCTCGGACTGCCGCTCCTGCAGGCAGATCAGGCCCTCCACGCTGCCGCAGAACACGGTGTCGAGCTGCAGGCTGCCCGGCGCATCGTGCAGCGCCCCCGCCAGGACCTCCATGGCCGGATCATGGCTGCCGGAGAAACGGATGCGGGTCTGCGGCTGGGCCGCGTCGTCCAGGTCCGCCAGGAAATCGACCATGGCCTTCTGCATGACCGGGTCGATCGAATCGCGCAAGCGCCCCTCCGCACGCAGCAAGCGCTCGCCGAACAGCGTCAGCGACGCCCCGCGGCCGCGCTCCATATCGAGCATGCTGCGCCCAAGCATCTCCTCCCAAGACCGCATCACGCCCCAGGCGTGCCGGTACGACAACCCGATCTCGCGCGCCGCGCGATGCAGGGAGCCCGTCTCGCGCACGGCCTTGAGCAGCTGGAACACCTTGCCGTTGGAGCGAGGATTGTCGTCCGCGGCGACTACCGGGAACAGGTCAAAGCGAAATGTCATATGAAACGCTTTTCATATTTACTTTAGAGATGTGGTTCACCGAGAATGCAATGCGCTGATTTCCACTTATTTTGCTGCATTCTCACCGATCTCATGAGTTTGTGGCAATTGTGTTTCTGAAAACATAAGACAAGGAGAATCCATGCAAGCGGTCGGCAAGCAAGGCCTTTTACGCCATATTTCGAACCGCGCCGTGTGCGCTATCGGACTGGTCTGCCTGGTTGGCGTGGCTGGCGCCACCACCGCCACCAGCGCCTTCGCCGGCGAGCTCAAGCTGGCCACGACCACCAGCACGGAGAACTCCGGCCTGCTGAAATTCCTGCTGCCCAGGTTCGAGCAAAAGAGCGGCGTCACCGTCAAAGTGATCGCCGTAGGCTCGGGCAAGGCGATGAAGATGGGCGAGATGGGCGACGTCGATGTGCTGCTGGTGCACGCCCGCAAGATGGAAGACGAATTCATGGCGGCAGGCTACGGCGTCAATCGCCGCGACGTCATGTACAACGACTTCATCGTGGTTGGCCCGGCCAGCGACCCGGCCAGGCTGAAAGGCAGCAAGGACGTGCTGGCCGGCTTCAGGAAAATCGCCGCCGGCGGCACCAAGTTCATCTCGCGCGGGGATAACTCCGGGACCGACGTGATGGAGAAGGACTACTGGAAGCAGGCGGGGATCGAGCCGAAGGGGCAGCCGTGGTATGTGAATGCCGGACTGGGGATGGGCGAGGTGCTGACCATGGCAGCGCAGATGCCGGGCTACACGTTATCTGATCGGGCCACTTATGGCGCGTATCGTGCCAAGACCGGATTGGCGATCCTGCTGGAGGGCGATCCCAGGATGTTCAATCCGTATGGCGTGATTGCCGTGAATCCGGCCAAGCATCCTGGTACCAATTACGCGGATGCGATGAAGTTGGTGGAGTGGATTACTTCCAGGGATGGGCAGGACAGCATTGCTGCTTACAAGGTGGAGGGGGAGGAGTTGTTTTTTCCTAGTTATAGGGGGAAGTGAAGGGGGGGTTATGCGCGGGGGGAGAACCGTTGGCTCTTGTTCGAACTTTGGATTTGATTGATACGGCGTTGGTTTTTGGGCCCCAAAGCCGTACGACATCTCCCTTACGGGGTTGGTCGCTGTTTGTTTCATCGGCGATGGCATTTGCACCCAAGGGCCATACGACATCCCCCTGCGGGGGCTGCCGGTCACTTTTCTTTGACCGGCAAAGAAAACTAACGAAAAGAAAGCCGCCCTGCCGGGAGCAGAGCAATAAGGCTGTTTTTGCCTCTATGGTTGCGTCGTACGGCCCGGAGTGTTGGCTGGCGAATCCTACCGGCCACAAGGACATCATTTCTGCATGACCTATGGGTTACGTCGTGCAGCCCCTGACCTCGCTTGCGGTGACCATTCCCACATCTGCCGTTCGCGGGGCGAAGTGCTGCGCCGTTTCGGGTGTGGCTGGTTTCGTGGTTTTGTCTCGGAGGACGAGCGCGGTGATGTCCGAACGTGTGTGTGAGCGCGGCCCTCGCGCACGGGCCACGGTGCCCACCACGAAACCAGGGGAGTTGAGAGTAAGGCACCGCTCGCGCCGGTACGGCAGGGCATCAAATAGCCGGGCGCTCGCCGCCAGAGACAAAACCACGAAACCACCAAGGCAGGCAGGATCGCGGCGCTGCGCACCGCGAACGGCAGATGCCCGAACGCGCACCGAGCAAAGCGATCAGGGGCACCACCCCGTGACCATTGGGTCATGCCGTAGCGATGACCTCCAAGCCGGTTGGACACGCCAGCCAACACTCCGGGCCGTACGACGCAACCACCGCCCCACATAAGCCTTATTGCTCTGCCCCCGGCAGGGCGGCTTTCTTTTCGTTAGTTTTCTTTGCCGGTCAAAGAAAAGTGACCGGCAGCCCCCGCAGGGGGATGTCGTATGGCTTTTGGGTGCAAAAACCAACGCCGTATCAATCAAATCCAAAGCATCGACAAGAGCCATCGGTTCTGCCCTTGCGCACAAACACCCCCTTACCCCTCCCTCACCAACTGCGGCAACACCGGTAACTCCCCCGCCACCTCCGCAATCATCCTCCGCATCCACATCACATCCGGCGCAGCATGACACCGCTCATGCCACAGCTGATAAAACCGCATCCGCGGAAACGCCACCGGCGACGGCACCATCTTCAGCGGCAGGTACTGCGCGTAATGCGCGGCAAACTGCCGCCCCGTGGTGAACACCATATCGGTCTTCATCAACACATACGGCACCAGCCCGAAATACGGCAACGTGACCTGGATATTGCGTTTGTACCCCTGCTCGGCCAGCGCCTGGTCGATCATGCTGCGCTGCATCGAGGCATAGGGCGCCGGCGCCAGGTGCGGCATCTCCAGGTAGTGCTTGAGGGTCAGCCCCTTGCGCGCCAGCGGATGCTGCGCCCCCAGCATGCACACCACCTCATCGTCGAACAGCGGCGAAATATGCAGATGTTCCGGTGGCGACAGCCAGTTGCCAACCACGATGTCGAGCTGCCCTTGTTCCAGGCTGTCGAGGAAGTCGCTCGATGACGTCATCGGGTGCACGAACAGCTTGGCGTTGGGCGCCAGCCGGCGCACGCGCTCGACGATGTTGGGCAGGAAGAAGGCGTCCAGGTAGTCCGGCGCGCCCAGGTGGAAGGTACGGGTAGTGGTGGCCGGGTCGAAATGCTGGGGCGGCCGGGCGATGCGGTCCATGGCCGCCAGGCTCTGTTCGGCCAGTTGCAGCAGCTCGCGGCCGCGCTCGGTCGGCACCATGCCGCTCTTGCCGCGCACCAGGATGGCATCCCCCGTGATTTCCCTTAGCCGCTTGAGCGTATTGCTGATGGCAGGCTGCGACTGGCCAAGGCGGACCGCGGTGCGGGTCACGCTCTGCTCGGTGAGCAGGGTGTGCAGCACCCGCAGCAAATAGGTGTCGAGATGGTCGCGTCCGTGCATGGCGAGGGGGCGCCTGGCGCGCTTTGCGGCCGGTGGCGTGGGGAATGGGAACGGCGCATAGTGTATGTCACGCACCCCGTCATTGGTCAAATCCGGTGGCTGCCGCCCTCGCCGGCCGCCAGAACGCTCTCCCCGCTTGATGGGGCATATCACCTGGGCCGAATATTGCATCATCGGCGTCAGTGCTATGTTTGGCCCCATCCACAAAGAGAGAAGACACCATGGAGACGCAAACCATCCGCTTTTACCACCGGGGCAAGGTCACGGAGGTCGCAGACGCCCCCGTTACCCGCACCGTGCTGCAGTACCTGCGCGAGGACGCGCGCTGCACGGGCACCAAGGAGGGCTGCGCTGAAGGCGATTGCGGGGCATGCACCGTGGTGCTGGGCGAGCTGGGCGAAAACGGCCAGGTCGAGTTCAAGGCGGTCAATGCCTGCATCCAGTTCCTGCCCACGCTGGACGGCCGCGCGCTGATCACCGTGGAAGACCTGCGCCAGGCCGACGGCGCGCTGCACCCGGTGCAGCAGGCGATGGTGGAGTGCCATGGCTCCCAGTGCGGTTTCTGCACCCCCGGCTTTGTGATGTCGCTGTGGGCGCTGTACCAGCAAAAGTCCGAGGACGCCGGCACCGGCCGCGCCCCGGCGCGCGAGGCCATCTGCGATGCCCTGACCGGCAACCTGTGCCGCTGCACCGGCTACCGCCCCATCATCGAAGCCGGCCAGCGCATGATGGCGCTGCCGGCGCCGCAGGCCGGCAAGCTGGACCCGCGCCAGATCGCCGACACGCTGCGCGCCCTGCAGCGCGACGACACCTTCCACTACAGCGCCGAAGGCCAGCACTTCTACGCGCCCCGCACCGCCTCGGCCTTTGCCGCCATCAAGGCCGCCGAGCCCGGCGTGCGCATCCTGGCCGGCAGCACCGACGTGGGGCTGTGGGTGACCAAACAGTTCCGCGAACTGGGCAACCTGCTGTACGTGGGCCAGGTGGCTGACCTGAACGGCGTCCGCGAAATCGATGGTGCCCTGGAAATCGGCGCGGCAGTCTCGCTGGAGCGCGCCTACGCCGCGCTGAACGACGTCCATCCCGAGCTGGAGGAATTGTGGAAGCGTTTCGCTTCCCTGCCGATCCGCAATGCCGGCACGCTGGGCGGCAATATCGCCAACGGCTCGCCGATCGGCGACTCCATGCCCGCGCTGATCGCGCTTGGCACCGAAGTGGTGCTGCAACGCGGCGACGTGCGCCGCACCCTTGCGCTGGAAGACCTCTACCTGGCTTACCAGAAGACCGCCATGGCAGAAGGCGAGTTCGTCGCGGCGCTGCGCGTGCCGCTGGCCGGGCCGGAGCACTTCCGTACCTACAAGCTGTCAAAACGCTTTGACGAAGACATTTCCGCTGTCTGCGCGGCCTTTGCGCTGACGCTGGAGAGCGGCGTGATCCACCATGCGCGCGTGGCCTTCGGCGGCATGGCTGCCACGCCCAAGCGCGGGGCACTGACAGAAGCCGCGCTGATCGGCCAGCCCTGGACCGAAGCCACCGCCCGCGCCGCCATGAGCGCGCTGGCGCAGGACTTCACGCCGTTGTCCGATATGCGCGCCACCGCCGCGTACCGCAACCGCGGCGCCGCCAACCTGCTGTACCGCTTCTGGCTGGAAACGCGCGCCGACGCACTGCCCGCCGCCGCCGTCAATGTCCGCGCCATCGGTGCGGGCGCGGCCACCGCTACCGCCAACGCGTAAGGAGAGATCGGCATGAACAAGCAAACCGAACCCTTCCTGCTCGACGCCGCGAGCGAAGCCAGGACCGCCATTTCGACGCCGCAAGTGGGCGTCTCGCGCCCGCACGAATCGGCCCACCTGCATGTGGCAGGCACTGCCACCTACACCGACGACATCCCCGAACTGGCAGGCACGCTGCATGCCGCGCTCGGCATGAGCACGCGCGCCCATGCCCGCGTCAGGTCGATCTCGCTCGACAAGGTGCGCGCCGCGCCGGGCGTGGTGGCGGTGCTGACCGCCGAGGACATTCCCGCTGCCAACGAATGCGGCCCGATCATCCACGACGACCCGATCCTGGCCAACGGCCTGGTCCAGTTCATCGGCCAGCCGATCTTCGTGGTGGTGGCCACCTCGCACGATGCCGCTCGCCGCGCCGCGCGCCTGGGTGCGATCGAGTATGAAGACCTGGCGCCAGTGCTGTCGCCCGAGGCCGCGCACCAGGCCGGCAGCTATGTGCTGCCGCCGATGCACCTCACGCGCGGCGAGCCGGCCAGCCATATCGCCGGCGCCGTGCATCGGGACAAGGGCAACATCCGCCTGGGCGGCCAGGAGCAGTTCTACCTCGAAGGCCAGATCGCCTACGCCGCGCCCAAGGAAAACGACGGCATGCACGTATGGTGCTCGACCCAGCATCCCACCGAAATGCAGCATGCGGTGGCGCATATGCTGGGCTGGCACGCGCACCAGGTGCTGGTGGAGTGCCGCCGCATGGGCGGCGGCTTCGGCGGCAAGGAATCGCAATCGGCCATGTTCGCCTGCTGCGCCGCGCTGGCTGCCTGGAAGCTGCTGTGCCCGGTCAAGCTGCGTCCGGACCGCGATGACGACATGATGATCACCGGCAAGCGCCACGACTTCGTCTTCGACTACGAAGTCGGCCACGATGCCGACGGCCGCCTCGAGGGCGTGTCGGTGGAAATGGTTTCGCGCGCCGGCTTCTCGGCCGACCTGTCCGGCCCGGTGATGACCCGTGCCATCTGCCACTTCGACAACGCCTACTGGCTGCCGAACGTGCAGATCGACGGTTACTGCGGCAAGACCAACACGCAGAGCAACACCGCCTTTCGCGGCTTCGGCGGCCCGCAGGGCGCCTTTGCCATGGAGTACATCCTCGACAACGTGGCTCGCACCGTGGGCCGCGATGCGCTCGACGTGCGCCGCGCCAACCTGTACGGCAAGACCGAGCGCAACGTCACGCCATACGGCCAGACCGTGGAAGACAACGTCATCCACGAACTGCTCGACGAACTCGAAGCGACCAGCGCCTACCGCGCGCGCCGCGAGGCCACGCGCGCGTTCAACGCCACCAGCCCGGTGCTGAAGAAGGGCATCGCCATCACCCCGGTGAAGTTCGGCATTTCCTTCAACGTGGCCCACTTCAACCAGGCCGGCGCGCTGGTGCACGTATACAACGACGGCTCGGTGCTGGTGAACCACGGCGGCACCGAGATGGGCCAGGGCCTGAACACCAAGGTAGCGATGGTGGTGGCGCATGAGCTTGGCATCCGGCTCGAACGCGTGCGCGTGACCGCGACCGATACCAGCAAGGTGGCCAACACCTCGGCCACGGCTGCCTCCACCGGCACCGACCTGAACGGCAAGGCCGCGCAGGACGCCGCGCGGCAGATCCGCGAGCGGCTGGCGGCGTTTGCCGCGCGCCAGGCCGGCGTGGACGCCAACAGCGTGCAGTTCGGCGACGACCTGGTGGTCGCGGGCGAACTCCGCCTGGACTTCAGCGACCTGGCACGGCAAGCCTACGTGGCACGGGTGCAACTGTGGTCCGATGGCTTCTACACCACGCCCAAGCTGTACTGGGACCAGTCCAAGCTGCAAGGGCGGCCGTTCTATTACTTCGCCTATGGCGCGGCGTGCTCGGAAGTGCTGGTGGACACGCTCACCGGCGAATGGCGCCTGCTGCGCGCCGACGTGCTGCACGACGCCGGCCGCTCGCTCAACCCGGCCATCGACATCGGCCAGGTGGAGGGTGGGTTTATCCAGGGCATGGGCTGGCTGACCACCGAGGAACTGTGGTGGAACAAGGACGGCAAGCTGATGACGCATGCGCCCTCCACCTACAAGATCCCGACCGTCAACGACTGCCCGGAAGACTTCTACGTGCGGCTGTTCGAGAACGACAATGCGCAAGACAGCATCCATCGTTCCAAGGCCGTGGGCGAGCCGCCGCTGCTGCTGCCGTTCTCGGTGTTCTTCGCGATCCGCGACGCGGTGGCCAGCGTGGGGGATTACAAGGTGAACCCGCCGCTGGTGGCGCCCGCGACCAGCGAGGCAATCCTGGATGCGGTGGACGCGGTGCGGGTGGCGCAGTAGGAGACAGCGGCTGGCAGAAACCGCCGGCTCCCACAGGCCATCTTCGCTGAAGACCCTAACGAAGTAACAAGCCGAAGTCACAAGCCGAAGTCACAAGCCGAAGTCACAAGCTTCACCCAGAGCATCAACCAAAAAAGGCATCACCATGCAGGACGCGCCCCTCAAACCCTTCCGCTTCGCCGACGCCACCCGCTGGGTGCGCGCCGGCGTGCCGGTGGTGATGGTCACCATCGCCGAGGTCAAAGGCTCCGCACCGCGCGAGGCGGGCGTGCGCATGCTGGTGACCGCCAACGAGCTGGTTGGCACCATCGGCGGCGGCCATCTCGAGTGGCGCGGCATGGAGATCGCCCGCACCATGCTGGCCGAGCGCGACGCGATGCGGCAGCTCGTGCGCATCCCGCTGGGCCCGGCGCTGGGGCAATGCTGCGGCGGCGTGGTGCTGCTCGCCTTCGAGGTGTTGGGCGAGGCCGATCTGCCGTGGCTGGACGCGGTGCAGGCCGCGTTCGGCACCGGACGCGCGCTGATGCGCACGGTGCCGCGCACCGGTGCGGTGCAACACGCCGCGGCGCCGGCGCTGCTGCCCTCGGTGGCCTTGCAGGCGGACGGCGGCTGGACCGACACCCTGGTGCCGGACGAGCTGCACGTGGTGCTGTTCGGCGCCGGCCACGTGGGCCATGCGCTGGTCAAGGTGCTGGCCAACCTGCCGTGCCAGGTGCACTGGGTGGATGAGCGCGATACCTTGTTCCCCGCCGGCCTGCCCGACAACGTCACCCCGGAAGCCAGCGACATCCCCGAGGCGGTGGTCGACCACGCGCCCGCCGGCAGCTACTTCCTGGTGATGACGCACAGCCACGCGCTGGACCAGACGCTGTGCGAGCGCATCCTGCGGCGCGACGACTTCGCCTACTTCGGCCTGATCGGTTCCAAGACCAAGCGCGCGCGCTTCGAGCACCGCATGGCGGAGCACGGGATTGACCCTTCCCGCTTCGCGGAAATGACGTGCCCGATGGGCGTCTGCGGCATCACGGACAAGGCTCCGGCTATGATTGCGGTTGCCATCGTCGCCCAGTTGCTGCAGGTTCGCGACCAGCGCCTCGCCCATCTGGGCGCGCTCGTCGCCAGCCGCAGCGGCAAAGCGACGAGCTCGACGCAAACCAAGACCGCAAAAGGAACCCCATGACGCTCGATGCCGCGCTCGCTGACCGTATCCGCCAGACGCCCAAGGCGGAACTGCACGTCCACATTGAAGGCACGCTCGAGCCTGAGCTGATCTTCCGGCTGGCCCAGCACAACAAGGTCAAGTTGCCATACGCCAGCGTGGAAGCCCTGCGCAAGGCCTACGCCTTCACCGACCTGCAATCCTTCCTCGATATCTATTACGCTGGCGCCAGCGTGCTGCTGACCGAGGACGATTTCTTCGACATGACGATGGCCTACGTGCAGCGTGCCGTCGCCGACAACGTGCGCCACGCCGAGATCTTCTTCGACCCGCAGACCCATACCGGGCGCGGCGTGCCGATCAATGTGGTGATCGACGGCATTTCCGACGCGCTCGCCCAGGCCCGCACGCAGTACGACTTCTCCAGCAGCCTGATCCTCTGCTTCCTGCGCCACCTCTCCGAGGAAGACGCTTTCGCCACGCTGGAAGCCGCGCTGCCCTACCGCGACCGCTTTGTCGGCATCGGGCTGGATTCCTCGGAGCAGGGCAACCCGCCGGAGAAGTTCGCCCGCGTGTTTGCCCGCGCCCGCGAGCTCGGCCTGCACCTGGTGGCGCATGCCGGCGAGGAAGGCCCGGCGCAATACGTGACCGACGCGCTCGACATCCTCAAGGTGGAGCGCATCGACCACGGCGTGCGCGCCATCGACGACCCGGCACTGGTCGAGCGGCTGGCCCGCGAGCGCGTGGCGCTCACGGTATGCCCGCTGTCCAACCAGAAGCTCAAGGTCTACCCGGACCTGCGCGACCACTCCCTGCACCGCCTGCTGGAAGCTGGCGTGCTGGTCACGCTGCACTCGGACGACCCCGCCTATTTCGGCGGCTATATGAACGCGAACTGGGAAGCCACTTTCGAGGCCTTGCCGCTGACCGCGGCCGATGGCCACAAGCTGGCGCGCAACAGTTTCGAGGCCTCGTTCCTGCCCGCCTCGCAAAAGACTGCCTTCCTCGCCGAAGTCGACCACTTCTGGCAATCCCCCCTGCCCGCCGCAGCCTCCACGGCCTGAAGCGCGGCTCACCCCAAGATGCCGGCGCGCCATGCGCGCGCCGGTGCATGACGAGACATCGATATGACGACCACGCCCCCCACCCAGTCCATCACCCGCGCCATCCGTGGCCGCGTGCTGCACTTCCTGCGCGACCCCCAGTTTCATGACGACGCGTATCAGTATTGGGAAGACGGGGTGCTGATCGTCACCGCCGGGCATGTCGCCGCGGTTGGCAGCCATGCCGACCTGGCCGACCAGATCCCGGCCGGTGCCGAAGTGATCGACCGCCGCGGCAAGCTGATCGTGCCGGGCTTTATCGACACGCACGTGCACTACCCGCAGACCGACATCATCGCTTCGCCCTCGCCCGGCCTGCTGCACTGGCTGGAGACCTATACCTTCCCCGAGGAGCGCCGCTTTGCCGAGCCGGAGTACGCGGCGGCCGTGGCCGGCTTTTTCGCCGACGAGCTGTTGCGCAATGGCACGACCAGCGCCGTGGCCTGGAGCACCGTGCATACGGCATCGGCCGATGCGCTGTTTGCCGAAGCCGACCGCCGCAACCTGCGCCTGGTCACCGGCAAGGTGATGATGGACCGCAACTGCCCCGAATTCCTGCGCGATACCGCCGAGTCCGGCGCGCGCGATTCGGCCGACCTGATCTCGCGCTGGCACGGCAAGAACCGCCTGTCGTACGCCATTACGCCGCGCTTCGCGCCCACCTCCAGCGAAGCGCAGCTGCAAGCCTGCGGCGAGTTGGCCAAGGCTTACCCGGACGCGTTCATCCAGACCCACGTGGCGGAGAACCGCGACGAAGTGAAATGGGTGGCCGAGCTGTTCCCGCAAGCCCGCAGCTATCTGGACATCTATGATCACTACGGCCTGCTGCGCCCGGGCGCGCTGTACGGCCACGCCATCTACCTCGACCAGGACGACCGCAAGCGGCTGGCCGACAGCGGCGCGGCGGTGGCGCACTGCCCCACCTCCAACCTGTTCCTGGGCAGCGGCTTCTATGACTTCCACCAGTCGGATGCGCACCGCCTCAACGTGACGCTCGCCACCGACGTGGGCGGGGGCACCTCGTTCTCGATGCTGCGCACCATGAACGCTGCCCACAAGGTGGCGCGCATGGGCGGCTACCACCTCACCGCGCTGCGCATGTTCTACCTGGCCACCCGCGCCGCCGCCGATGCACTGGGCTGGAGCGAGCGCGTGGGCAGCTTCACACCCGGCTGCGAGGCCGACTTCATCGTGCTTGACCCGCAGGCCACGCCGCTGATCGCGCGGCGCAGCGAGCGCTCGGAAACGCTGGAAGAGCAGTTGTTCGCCTTCGCCATGCTGGGTGACGATCGCGTCATCGGCGAGGTGTATGTGATGGGCGAGCCGGCGAGCGCACCGGCCGTCGCCGCGCACTAGCCGTCACTTTCCGCTGTGTGACACCGGGTCCGGCCCTGCTGGCTTGACCCGGATCAACACCCCTGTCACGCAATCCTTCTAAGCTGTCACACCATCGGCCTGTCCCGTGGCCGCGCATCGCCAGTCTCGGGCCCAGCCCGATCCCGCGTTCGACAACTGAAGGTTTTTGCATGATTGCCACGCAGCAAGCTTCCTTTCCGGAGCCGATTTCCCCTGACGTCCCCCTGCCCTCGCGCAAGATCATCCGCGGCTGGCTGATCCCGCTTGGCGCACGCAGCACGCCGCGCGCGCTGGCGCTGTTCGCGCTGGACACCGCGCTGTTCCTGGCCGCGCTGGCCGGGGTGGTGCTGTTCTCCCACTGGCTCGCCAAGCTGGCCGCCAGCGTGGCAACGGGGCTGATCATCGCCCGCCTGTTCATCATCGGCCACGATGCCTGCCACCAGAGCCTGACGCCCCGGCGCGGCCTGAACAAATGGCTGGGCCGGCTGACCTTCCTGCCGTCGCTCACGCCTTACAGCCTGTGGGAAGTAGGCCATAACGTGGTCCACCACGGTTACTCCAACCTCAAGGGCTTCGACTTCGTCTGGCAGCCTTATTCGCTCGAGGAATTCCAGGCCCTGCCGCGCTGGCGCCGCGCGCTGGAGCGGGTCTACCGCACCGGCTTTGGCGCGGGCCTGTACTACCTGGTCGAGATCTGGTGGTTCAAGATGTTCTTCCCCAGCCGCCGCCAGATGCCCACGCGCCGCGCCGTCTTCATGTGGGACTGCACGCTGGTGGCCGTCTTCGGCGTGGCCTGGATCGGCGCGCTGGCGTGGCTGGCCATCGCCACCGGGCAGTCGGTGGCGATGCTGGTCGGGCTGGGCTTCGTGCTGCCGTTCCTGGTCTGGAATTTCACCGTGGGCTTCGTGCTCTACGTGCACCACACCCACACCAGCGTGGCCTGGTACGACACCAAGGCCATGTGGGCGCGCGCCCAGCCCTTCGTCTCCACCACGGTGCACCTGCGCTTTCGCTATGGCATCGGCGCGGCGCTGCACCACATCATGGAGCACACCGCGCACCACGTGGACATGAGCGTGCCGCTATACCGCCTCAAGCGCGCCCAGGCGCTGCTGGAGCATGCGCTGCCGGGCCGCATCATCATCCAGAACTTCACCTGGCGCTGGTATTTCGATACCGCGCGCCGCTGCAAGCTGTACGACTTCAAGGCACTCTGCTGGACGGACTTCCGTGGCCGGCAGACCAGCGCCAACGCGCCAGTGCCGGCATAACCCCCCATCCCCCGGCCACCTGCCGCAGCCGCCCTGGCTGCGGTTTGTCTTTTGGGGCGCGTAATACTCAATTACAAAGTCTTTCCGCGCGCTTGTCCCGCGCAGCGGCGCTTGCCTCGTTAAGCAAGGTATCGGTCCCAAGGTCATTGTGCATCCCGACCCTGGGACCGTCCCTTAGACAACGCCCGAGCGCAGATCAGAACCAACAGGACAAAGACAAATGGCAACCAGCAAACCCCATGCGCCCGCACGCCGCCGCCTGCTCCGCGCCGCCCTGCCGGCGCTCGCCTCGCTGGCGGTGCTTGGCAGCCTCGCCGGCTGCGTGACCGAACGCGTGGTAGTGCGGCAGCCGGCGCCTCCCCCGCCCCACCAGATGGTGCGCAACATGCCGCCGCCGGTGCACGAAGACCGCGGCCCCGCGCCCGCCTACGGCTGGAACTGGGTGCCGGGCCACTGGAAGTGGGAGGGCAACGACTGGTTCTGGGTGCACGGCCGCTGGGTCCAGCAGCCGGTGCCGGTGATGCCGCCCGTGATCGTGGAACAGATCACGGTTGCCCCTGCAGCACACGCCTACTGGGTGCCCGGACACTGGGTCTGGCGTTTCGAGGGCGGCGGCTGGGTCTGGATGAAGGGCACCTGGCACGGCTAAGAGGCCACTCAAACAGATTCTGGCGTCGCTGCGCGGCCTTGGCCGATCCACTTGTATTGTCCGTGGCCGCGCACCTGGCCAGAACCGCTTCGCTTCATTTAGGCGTCTGCACCATATTGCCGCCCTGCTCCGCCATGCGCGCGCGCATGGCGTCGGCCGAGCCGATCTGATGGAACAGCGGCCCGCCCGGGGCGAAGCTGTCGGCCGTGGCAAGCCGGCCGACCACCACCGGCTCGAAGCCGGCATCGCGCACCAGTTGCTCCCCGATGCGCAGGGCCTTGGGATCGTCGGCGGCGATCGGCACCGCGATCAGGCCCTCAGCCCGGTGGTTCTGATTGGCGAAGTTGGTGGCGCCCATGAAATTGAAGGCGCGCACGATACGCGCGCCGCGCAGGTACTTTGCGGTGGTAATGCCGATGCCCTTGCGCATCGCCTCTTCGGCGACAGCGCCATCGCGCGCAAGCACGGCGTTGGTCGCATCCACCACCACCTTGCCGGCAAAGGCCTTGCCATACTCGGCCGATATCTCAGGCAACGCCTTGTAAGGGACGGCGAGAAAAATCACATTGGAAAACGCCAGCGCCTCGGCCACCGTGCCCGCACGGGCAAGCGGGCCAAGTTTTTCGACCAGCGGCTTGAGTTCATCCGGGTGGCGCGAGGAGAACAGGACGGGATGGCCTGCCTTCACCCACAGCCCGCCCAACGTGCCGCCGATGCGGCCCGAGCCGATCACGCCGATGGGCACGGGGGTGCCTTCCCGGCTAGCCTGCGCGCGCGAGCGCGAGGGCGAGATCCCCAGCCACATCGCCAGCAAGGCCAGGCTCACGCTGCCGCTGAGCAGGCGGCGCTGCCGGTCGATGGTTTCGATGCGCTCTGGAAACGGCATGGCGGACTCCTCGATCCGATAAACATCAAACATCGTGGTGCTGCAACACAGCAAGCGGGTGCCGTGCGCTTGGCACGCCTTCAAACTCTAGGCGAAAAATGCAGCGCGCGCCGCCGCACCGCTGCCGCCGCGTGATCGATTTGGCGCTTGCCACCCCGTGCACTACAGTAAGTAGCACTTGCATCACCCGCGATCCCCCCGCCCTTGCGTCCTTGCCCCACGGAGACGGTAATGGCCCCCGCCCTCCCCTGTGTGCGCCGCTCAAGGCTCGCGCCCGCCGCGCCGCGTAGGACAGCCGCATGCGCACGGGTGGCGCGGGTGGCCCTGGCGGCGCTGGCTGCGGGAGCGCCGGCGGGCGTGGCCGCCCAGGCGCCGCAGGCCGCGCCTGGCGACGAGGTCCACAACCTGCGCGAGGTCACCGTGGTCGCGCCTGCGCCGCTGCCGTCGTTCTCCATCCCGCGCGAGGCGTTTCCCGGCAATGTGCAAACCGCGACGGACGCCGACATGGAGCGCGCCAAGTCCGGCAACCTGACCTCGTTCCTCGGCGAGACCATGGACAGCGTGGTGATCAACGACGTACAGGGCAACCCGTTCCAGAAGGACATTCTCTATCGCGGCTACCGCCTGTCCTCCACCCTGGGCGCGGCGCAGGGCATCGCGCTCTACCTGGACGGCGTGCGCCAGAATGGCGCGCTGGGCGATGTGGTCGACTGGACGGCGATCCCCGAGGCTGCTATCAGCACCATCACGCTGGTGCCCGGCAGCAACCCGCTCTACGGCCTCAACGCGCTTGGCGGCGCGCTGGCGCTGACCACCAAGTCCGGCGAGACGCATCCCGGCGTGGAGGCCGACCTGAGCCTCGGCAGCCACGGCCGCGCGCGGCTCGACGTGAGCGGGGGAAAGATGCTTGGCGATGGCTGGCACGCCTTCGTGGCGGGCACGGGCTTTCGCGAGGACGGCTGGCGCCAGCTGTCCGGCAGCAGCCTGGGCAACCTGTTCGCCAAGGTCGGCCGCTCGACCACCGATACGCAATGGAGCGTGAGCGCGGCGGGCAGCAGCAGCAGCCTGTCCGGCAATGGCCTGCTGCCAGACAGCATCTACGGCGGCCAGCGCAATGCCATCTACACCGCGCCCGACCTCACCCGCACGCGCTCGCTGCAGGTCACGCTCAACGGCACGCACCAGCTCAACGCCGAGGACCAGATCGCGCTGACGGCTTATGCTCGCCTGGGGCACGCAAAGGCCAGCACCGGGGATGTCAGCGACGACTACCTCGACACCTTGCTTGGCTGCCAGGGCAATGCCGGCAACGCGGGTTGCGAGCCAGGCGCCGCGCCGGCCAGCGCGGTGCTCAACACCTCGACCGTCAACACGCATGACTACGGGCTGTCCGGGCAGTGGTCCCATGCGGGCGACGTCCACAACGCGGTGCTGGGCGCCGCCTTTGCGCTAAGCCGCGCATCGTATCGCCAGGACACGCAGCCCGCCAGCTTCAGCGACGATCGCGTGGCGGTGGCGGACCCCGGCGCCACGCCCGGCACCAACGCCTCGCTCGATGGACGCACCAGCACCGTCAGCCTGTATGCCTCCGATACCGTCAAGCTGCTGCCGCACAGCTACCTCACCGCGAGCGCGCGCTGGAACACATCGAGCACGCACACGGTGCTGGCGTTGCCGAATGCATCCGACGAACGCTTCACGTTCTCGAAGCTCAATCCTTCGCTTGGGCTTTCGCACCAGTTGCGCAGCGGCCTCACGGTCTTTGCCTCGGCCTCGCAAGGCACGCGCATGCCGACCGCCATCGAGCTGGGCTGCGCGGATCCGGCCAACGCCTGCCAGTTGCCCACCGGCCTGCAGGCGGATCCGTACCTGCGCCAGGTGGTATCGCGCACAGTGGAGTTCGGCGGGCGCTGGAAGGCCGCTGATGCCACCGAGCTCACGCTCGCGCTGTACCGCAGCGACAACCGCGACGACATCCTGTTCCAGCGCTCGCCGGTCAGCCCGCTCGGCTACTTCACCAACTTCCCCAAGACCCGCAGCCAGGGGCTGGAGCTGGGGCTGCGCCAGCGCCTGGGCCCGGTGATGCTGCGCGCCAGCTACAGCTACCTGCAAGCCACCTACCAGGCGGACGGCCAGATCCAGACGCCGTTCGCGGCGCCCGTCAACGTGCGCCCCGGCACGCGCATGGCGGGCGTGCCGCTGCACAGCTTCAAGCTCAGCGGTGACTGGCGTGCCACCGAGTCGGTCACGCTCGGCGGCGCCATGGTCGTATCGTCGTCGCGCCCGGTGGCCGGCAATGAGGACGGCGCGCTGAGCGCGCAGGATCCGCGCCTGGCGCGCACCGCCGGCTTCGTGCTGTTCAACCTGCGGGCGAGCTGGCAGGTCGATGCGCGCTGGCAGCTCTACGCGCGCGTCGACAATGTGTTCGACCGCCGTTATGAAACCTATGGGCAGGCGGGCCTCAACGTGTTTCCCGGCGGCAACCCGCTGCAGCCCGGCGCGGCCGTGCCGATCGAGCGCTTTGTCGCACCGGGCGCGCCGCGGCTCTTCCTGGTGGGCGTGCGCTATGAATGGGGCGGGCGCTAGTGGCGGCAGGCATGCGGGAAATCCTTGGCAGTTGCCGCGCCGTCACCAAGAATGGAAGACAGCCGGACGGGATCGGGCCGGGAACAACGACAAGCAACGCAAGCGGGAGGGGTGCATGGCGACGAGACAGGGCAATGGCCAATCTGGCCGGATCATGCTGGCGCTATGCGCCGCGCTGGCCTGCGCCGCTTGCGCGCCAGGCCCGGCGCCGCGAGGCGCTCAGGCGGCCAAGGCCTATGTGTCGAGCGAGAGTGGCGGCATCGCGGTGATCGACCTCGACCGGCTCGAAATCACAAGCACCCTCGACACCGGCGGCAAGGGCCCGCGCGGCATCGCCATCAGTACGGATGGACGATATCTGCTGGCCGCCAACAAGGGAACCAGCGACCTTACCGTCATCGACACACGCGATGGCCAACTGGCCAAGCGCATCCCGATCGGCAAGAACCCGGAATTCGTGCGCGTGTCCGGCGGGCAGGCTTTCGTCACCTATGAGCCCGGCGAGCCGGGCAAGGCTGGCGACGACGCACCGGCCCCGGCGCAGATCGCCGTGATCGACCTCAAGGACTGGCGGGTCACGCGCGCGATCCCCAGCGGCCTGGAGACCGAAGGCATCGAATTCTCGCCGGACGCGCGCCTGCTGCTGGTCACCAATGAGGGCGACGATACGGTGTCGGTCTACGAGCGCGCCAGCGGCCGCCGCCTCAACCTGATCAAGACGCCGCCCGGATCGCGGCCGCGCGGCATCAAGGTGAGCCCCGACGGACAGCGCTATATCGTCACGCTCGAGTCAGCCAACGCGTTCCTGGCGCTCGATGCGGCCGACTACCATATCCTGCGCACGGTGCCGACGCGCAGCGGCCCCTACGGGGCCGCCTTCGACCGCGCCGGAAAACGCCTGTTCGTGGCCGCGTCGCGGGCGGACACCATCCAGGTATTCGATGCCGACAGCTATGAGAACATCGCCAACATCGCCACCGGCAAACGCTGCTGGCACTTCAGCTTCACCCCCGACGACGCGCGGCTGCTGATCGCCTGCGGCCGCTCGAACGCCGTCTATGTGGTGGACGCGCGGACCTACCAGCCGCTGCGCGAAGTGGCCGGCGTGGCGCTGAGCTGGGGTGTTGTCACCTACCCGAAGAGCCCGGGGACGCTCGATGCGCCTTGAAAATACGATCCTTACGGTTTCGCATTGTCGCGATAGCCTCTGGCCTCCTGGATCTCTGCCCTGGTGGCATCGGCGTTGGCCGTCAGCAAGACCAGCCTTTTGAAGTAGTTGGCCGCCTTCGCATCGTCGTGCAGCATCTGCGCCGACTTTGCCGCGCCATACAGTCCTCGCAGCCGGTTCGGGGTGGACTTCAGGGAAGTCTCATATTCCTGCAATGCAGCGCCAGGCTGGTTCAGTCCCAGCAGCATATCGCCCAGGAGCTCGCGCATCGGATACAGACGGTTTTCCATGGCCACATCCTTCTCGCTCGCGTCTTCGAGCTTGGCCGCCTGCCGCATATGGCTCACGGCCTGCTCATTCCTGCCCATATCCAGCTCGACCCAAGCGCTTGCAGCGAGGATTTGCGCATCGCCCTGCTCGACCCAGTAGGCTTGCCTTGACGTCTCGAGGTTCGCGCGGAGTTCGCGCAGCTTCTCGATGTCGGCCTGCGCGGCTTGCGGATCGCCGCTGCGTGCGGCGCCAAGTGCCCGCGTGAAATACGTGATCGCCTCGGCCTGCGCATAGCTGCTGCCTCGCGGTTGCAGTGCCGCCGCCTCCTTCCATGCACCGCGCTCCAGCGCGTAGCGCGCTGGGATGGCGGCAAGCGCCGTGTATAGAGCGGGCCGCTCAAAGGGAAACTTCCGTGCTGCTTGCGCCTGGTCCCGCACGCTGGAAGCGCGCTGATCCATCCCCATTTGCAGGTATGCGTACTCCATGAAGTCCCACGAGTGCGGGGCGTTTGGATGCGTCGCCCCGGGCCAGGCCTTGGCGGCATCCCCGACCATGACAGTTAGGGCGGCCTCGTTCGATTTGACGGACTCCGGCCACATCCCCAGCATTGAATAGGTATGCGAAGGCATGTGGAGCGCGTGGGGTGCGTCGGGAGCAATCGACGCATACTTCTCGGCGAAGGGTAGGCCGCGCTGCGCAAGCGCTGAACAGTCGTAGCTGTGAATCAGATAGTGGGCAACCCCTGGATGGTCCGGTTGCGCGCGATAGATCCTCTCCAGAATGGCGCCTGCCTTGAGCTGCCTGGCGTAAGTTTTGTCACTGTGCGATGCGGCTTCGTTGAGGGCGAGCGCATAGAAAATGGCGGCCTCGGTGTCTCGTGGATATTTGGCGGAGAGCTTCGCCATCGCTTGCTCGTACGCCAGCGTGCGCTGCTGCTGGCTGACCGTGCGGTAGTCCTTGTAGAACAGCTCAATCGCGCGCAGCCAGTCGGCTTCCCGTTCCGTCTTCGGACCAAGCGCCATGCCCCTTTGCGACGCTTCCAGCCCATTTTTCAGGCTGGTCTCGTCGAAGGGTGTCAGCAATGGATTGGGACGTTGGCTCATCGCAATGCCCCAATAGGCAATGGCACATTGTGGATCGTCCTCAAGTACGGATTTGAATGCGGAAACGGTATTTGGATAGTAAAAGGAGTGCAGCATTGCCAGCGCGTGCTCGAACTGCCGCTGGGCCGCCGGGTTGCACGAGGTCGGAAAATGAACCGTGCCGAATTTCTCGCTGCCCAGGGTGGTCTGGGCTGTCTGCGCATTTGCAAAGGACGGCAGAGCCAGCACGGCCAGCAGCGCGCCGAGGCGAGAACAGTGTCCGATTGCCTTCATCATTGGAGTCTCCTTGGCCAGGGCCAGGCGGTGCTGCGTGTCGTTTGCCGCCATCCGTGGTGGATGGCTCTGCGCCGCCGGCATGGCGGACCTCACCGCAGATCAGACGAGCGTAGGGTGACGGTTGACGAATGCTGCGGCGACTCCTTATAACGTAGCCGCCCTTTTGGCCCACGCAAAACAGAAAAAGCGCTCAGACCCGCGCCGATCGCTTTCCTCTTCGAGTTCTTCAACAGCAGGCATGTCGGTGATCCTCAGGCTCCTCATTGCAAGTCTCCTATATTGCATATTGGCCAGACGTGGTGCCCCACCAATCTCCCTCGCCCGTACGACGAAAGGCCAATTGACGCCCCGGGGGATCGCTGCCAGAGTGAATCTGTCGGCAGCCGCGGCGCGCTGTCGCGCCTGGCTTGGGGGCAAGCATGATCCACCTTCGGCACATCGTCCGGCGCATCGTCAAACGACTGTGGCTGGGAACGCTGCCGTTGCTCGCTGCCACCAGCTTGCCAGCCCATGCCGCTGACGGCGATACGCTGGCGCAGGCCAGGTCGCGCGGCACACTGCGCTGCGGTGTCAGCGAGGGCATTGCGGGGTTTTCGGCGAAGGACGCGGCGGGCCACTGGTCTGGCCTTGACGTCGATTTCTGCCGCGCCGTAGCGGCGGCGGCGCTGGGCCGGGCCGACAAGGTCACCTTCGTAGCGCTGAAGGCTTCAGCCAGGTTTCCGGCCCTGCGCACCGACGTGGTGGACCTGATCAGCCGCAACACCACGTGGACCCTCGCGCGTGAGAGCACGCTGGGCGTGCAGTTCGCCGGCATCCTCTTTTACGATGGCCAAGCCTTCATGGTGCCGCAGCAGGGCGCGCCGAAGTCGATTGCCGCGCTTGACCGCGCCACCGTCTGCGTCGAGAAAGGAACCTCGAGCGCGGAGCATCTGGCCGCCTATTCCGCGGCGAAGCGGTTGAGCATGCGCCCGCTCGCCGTGGACTCCGCAGCCGAAGTGGCCGACGCCTTCCTTGCAGGACGCTGCCTCGCCTATACCGCGGATGCCTCGCACCTCGCGGCCGTACGCCTGCGGGGCCGGGGGGGATCGCAAGCCTACGTCATCCTGCCCGAGCGGATCTCCAAGGAGCCGCTCGGGCCGGTCGTGCGCAACGACGACCAGCAGTGGCTGACCCTGGTCCGCTGGGTACTTTTCTCGCTCATTGCCGCCGAAGAAAGCGGGATCACGCAATCCAACGTGCCCGAGCGCATGCGCGATCCGTTGCTGGCCGCCGCCCTCGATCCCGGCGACGACGCGAGCAAGGCGCTCGGCGTCGCGCCGGGCTGGGCCACGCGCGCGGTGCAAAGCGTAGGCAACTACGGCGAGATGTTCGAGCGCAATCTTGGCGCGCAAAGCCCGCTCAAGCTGGAGCGCGGCCCCAACCGGCCATGGACGCAGGGCGGCCTGATGTACGCGCCGCCCATGCGCTAGAGACGCCAGGTGCGATCGATGCGATCGATGCGATGGTGGGAAAGGTACTATCGATGCAACGGGCCGCGGAGGTCGCCGCATGAGTGATCTGCAGATCTATATCGTCCTTGGCGTCTTCGGGGCCGTGATCCTGGTCATCGCCTTGAACCTGATGGACATGACGGTCGCGGCCCTGATCGGCGTGTGCGTGCTGATCGCGATGGGGATCCTCACAGAACAGGATCTGCTGAGCGCCACCCGCACCTCCGGCGGCCCCATCAGCTTGCTGTTTGGTGGCATGGTGGTAGCCCGCATCCTGTCCACCACAGGCCTGTTCGACCGCCTCGGCGACCTGTACCTGAGCGCCACGGGCGGCAGCGGCAAGCGTTTCCTGTTGTTGCTGATCGCGATGGTTGCGCCCTTGTGCGCCTTCTTGCCGAACGCGACCACGGTGATCCTGCTCGCCCCCATCATCATCCGCGTGGCCATCGCCCTGGAGGTGGACTTTGTCGGGCCGATGGTGCTGACCGCCATCGTGAGCAATTCCGCCGGCCTGCTCACGCTGGTCGGCGACCCGGCGACCTTCCTCGTCGGCAGCGCGATCGGCATGACATTTGGCGAGTACCTGCGCCACGTCAGCCTGGGCGGCGTGGTCGCCCTGCTCGTCATCGTCCCGCTGCTGCCGCTGCTGATGCCGGACCTGTGGCGGATGCGTCGTGCCTTGCCGCAGCGCCAGCCACACAAGCAGCTCGAGCGCCCCGTCTATGCGGGGCTCTCGCTCGCCGTCCTCTTGACGATGGTGGCGCTGTTCATCTTCGGCGAGCACCTGCCCACCCGGCTCGTGCCGCCCATGGTCGCGCTGATCGCCAGCGCCCTGGCGCTGCTGGTCGGGTATGAAGCGCGCTTCGAGCCAACCGACGACGTGCTGCGGGACGTCGACTGGAAAACGCTGTTGTTCCTGGGGTGCATCTTCTGCCTGGTGCAGGCCGTGACCAAGACCGGCCTGCTGCAGGTCATGGCGCTGAGGCTGTACGCGACGTTCGGCACCCAACTGACGCTCGTTGCCCTGGTGATGATTGCCGTCATCGGCCTGCTCTCAAGCCTGCTGGCAAACGTCCCGGTGGCGGCCGCGTCGATCCTGATGATCAAGGGCTACCTGGTGGCGGCGGAGGTCGTGCCCGACGCCGCGCTTGGCGCGCTGTTCACCCAGTGGCCAGCAGCCACGATACCGGTGTTCGTCGGCATGATGTTCGGCGCAACGCTCGGGGGCAACGCCACCCTCATCGGCGCATCGGCCAACATCGTGTCGGCCGGCATCTGCGCGCGCCACGGCAAGCCGGTCACGTTCGCCACCTTCATGCGCTATGGACTGCCGATCACCGTGGCCCAGCTCACCGCGTCGGCGATCTATGTCATCGTGCTATCGCGTTGGATGCGCTGAGTGCGCTGACGGCGGTGATGGTGTTGACTGTGCCGCGTGGATATCGGGATATTCGGAGTACTCAGGCGGGCGTTGGCACCACGCGGTAGTAGACGCCGTTCGCGCCATAGGAGGGCTTGAACCACGTGTTCCCACACAGATAGTAGGTGCCGCCCTGCACGCTGGGCTTGATGCAGCCCGCAGGCAGCGCCGGGTAGATCGCACCCATCGCAAACGTCGTGCCGACAGGGGCGGCGGCCGCTGTCGCCCCGGCAGCCACACCCGCATTGTAGGCATTGGAGGTTGCGGCAGCCGTATTGGCCGAAGCCACGGCCGCGCCGGCCGCCACGCCCACCACCGCGCCCGCCGCGACGGCCCCGGCGGTGGACCAGCCGCCGCAGTTGTAGCAGCTGGAGCCGTAGTTGTTCACCACCACCGGCGGATGGTATGCGGGGTACGTCGCGCCGTAGTACGGGCTGTGGTAAGCCGTCGCGCCCGAGGCACTCTTGTAGGTCGTATAGCCGGAACCGGTGCCGTGCGTCGCCGTGCCGCCGTACGCGCCGGTGGCGGTAGTACCCTGCCCGTAGGTGTGGGTCGCGGTCCCGCCGTAGCGGCTGGTAGCGCTCGTCTGCCCCGAGCCTTCGGCATGCGTGGCCGTGCTTCCGTAGCGGCCGGTCGCGGTCGTGCCCTGCCCATAGGTGTGCGTTTCGCTGCCGCCCCAGGCGTTGCTCCGGGTCGTGGAGTTCGAACCGGCCATATGCGAAGTGCTGCCGCCACTATAGTTGGCGTGCGACCACGCGCCCGCCGGACCGGCGCACAGCGCCGGGAGCAGCAGCCCGAGCAGATGGGTGACGGCTTTGCGCATGATGCGTCTCCTCATTGACTCTTGGCAGGCGTGGCTGGCTTGGCCGGCTTGGCCGGCTTGATAGGTGCGTACTTTGGCGGTGGCTTCATGGCTGGCCCGCCTGTTGCCTCCGGCGGCTCAAACGCAATGCGTGCCGCGCTGGATGCGCTGGCCGAAACAAAAGCGGTAGCGGGAACGGTGACATCCAGCTCCCAGTTGGAGAGTTCCAGCACATGGCGCAGCCGGGTGCGGTCATTGAGGTAGACGGCGTAGATGCGGCGCGGCAGCTTGTCCTGCGTACCGATCCAGGCCTGCACGAACACATCGCCGGTGACATAGGCCACCATGTCCGTCGTGGTATTGCCGACAATGTCCGATTGACCGATATAGAAAGCGGTCTTCAGCCCGGCGGCGATATCCTTGTAGGGATCCGTGACGATCACATCGGTGAACGGGAAGTAGATCGCCGCGGTATCGTAGGCCTTCTGCAGCGCGGCGTCGATGGTCGGCGGCGCGTCGGCGATGGCGACCAGGTTCTCCGCCGGCGCGAGTGCCATCATGGTCTTGCCGTCGTAGTAGAACTCCGAGGGCGGCCCGTCGCCTGGCGTGACAACCTTGAGCTTATCCGGGCGCTGCAGCGTGACCTGCGACTTGGTGGAGTAAACCAGCGGAGGGCCGAGGCGGCTCGGGCTCTCATAGGAGACGACCGCCGTGAACGCCATCGTCCTGGCGGCGGCCAGGCGCGCGCTCGCCGCCTTGAGGATGTCGACCGCGCGTGGCTCGATGCCGGCCTGGAAGGTCAGCGCCCCAGCCTTATCCGCGGATCTGGCAGTGGCTTTGGGTGTCTTCTGCGCTGGCTGGGGCTGCTGGGCGATGCCGCTGGCGGACAGCAGCAAGCCCAGCGCAACGCCAGCTACGCGCAACAGCCATTTCGCGTCAGTCATCGCGGTCTCGGTGAGTCACTTAGCTCAGTGCAGCACGCCGCGCGCGTCACGGGATCATGCCGCACTCGAACATCTTGTTGACGACGGGCGCTGCCACCCGATTGATGAACGCGCTGCGCATCTGCGGATCTTCGTGCAGCATCTGCACGGCGCGCTGCTCCCGCTCCGACTTCGGCTGCCCCTGTTTCTGCGCTTTCTCCTGCCATAGCTGCTCGCAGGACGCGCGCTCGTACTTCTGCACGATCTTGTCGGCGACCTCGTTCACGATCGGGTATTGCGCCCTGGCGGCGCCCGCGAACAGCAGCGCTGGCACCACCGCAAACCAACATAGCTGCCTGGTCATGTGATTCCTCGCTCAGTCATGTCGATGCGGGTCGTCCGCCGGGCAAAGCGCCGCACGGCCAGGATGACCCACCTATCCATAGACTATGCGACCCGCGGGGGGCGCCGATATGGGACCATGGTCCCATGCGCGCGAACGGCTCACGCAGCCAGATAGTCATGGACAACCGTCCCCAGGCCCAGCGTCAGGTCGGTCAGGATATGCACGCCCGAAATCACCTCGAGCACCGGCAGCGCCGCGACCGGCGCGAGCGCGTGATGAAACAGCTCGAGTCCGGCCGGCCCCTCCCAGGCGCCTTTCACGGTGATGTCTTCGCAGAAGTAGCGCACCAGTTCGCAGATGCGCGCCGTCCCGTCCACGTGCGGAATGATCTTGAGCAGGAAGTTGGGCGCGCATAGCGATGCCAGGATCTTGTCGTGGGCAAGCGTCTTGTGCTTGTAGCCCATCGTCGCCACGGCAATCGGGACCGGCCCGTAGCGCAACACGCCGCCAATCGTGTCCTTCTCGATGCGTAGCTGCGGCGAGGCCAGTTTCTTGGGAAAGCCCCAGATTTCGCGGCCCGCTGCTATCGGCGAGCCATCGTCGAGAAACATGGCGTGCACGTAGCCGCCGTGCTCGCCCTTGAATCGCACCGGAATGACCTGGCCACTTTCCGTGTAGTCTCCGAAGCCGGTTGAATCGGGCATGCGGATGAACTCGAACTTGACGATCGGCTCGGTCATCTCCAGCGGCGCGGGTATGACGGCTGCCAGTGCGTCGGGGTCGGTGCGGTAGGTGATGATCAGGAACTCGCGATTGACAAAGCGATAGGGGCCGCACGGGAATGCCGGACTCGTGAGCGGCATCGCGAACGCGTGCGCCTTTATGTCAGCTTCGGTCATGGCGTGGGCTCCAGTTTTTTGCGCGTCAACGGATGTCAACGGATAGTCATGTCGTAAATGCCGATCCCGCTCGGCAGCGCCATCGCTTCCTGCCATTTCGGGCTGGCAACGGCGCGGCGTGCGTCTTCCAGGCCGCCGTTCCACAGATCGGTCACGGTAGCCCGCGAGAACTCGTAGTCCTTGAAGTTGGCGGAATGCGTGTTGTGCCGGTTGATGAAGTGCAGCAGCGCCACGGCGCCGCGCGTGCTGATCGCGGTGAGCTGGCGCACATCCGGGTCGGACTTGAGCGCCGCCGGCAGCTTGGCGATGACGCGGTGCAGCGCACCGCGAAGTTCTTCGATCTCCCGGATCCGGGTCGAGTTGAAACGCGTCTTGCTTGCATACTGGATGTCCTTGACCCGCTCCTGGGCCTCGCGCAGGTTCTGCGGCATCTCGCCCGCGCCGCTGAATACGTCGACCTGCAGGACCAGCGCATTCATCCGGTAGCCCTCATCGACGACGTACCAAAGCGGCGTGTTCGAGACGATCCCGCCATCCCAGTACAGCTCCCCGCCCACCTCCACCGGCGGGAATCCCGGCGGCAGCGCGCCGCTGGCCATCACGTGCTCCGGGCCGAGGCGCATCTGCGTGTTGTCGAAATACACCGAGTTCCCGGAGCGCACATTGACCGCGCCCAGCGAGAGCCGGACGTCCTTCCGGTTGACCAGGTCGAAGTCCACCAGCTGCTCAAGCGTGTCCCTGAGCGGCCGCGTATCGTAGAAGCTCAACGCCTCGATGCTGCCGTCAGGCGACAGGAAGGGCGGCGGCACCCGTGGCGAAAAGAAGCCCGGAACGCCGAACGTGACCGCGGATGCCGCGCTGAAGGCATTCATCATCGGGCGCAGATGCTCCAGGTAGGCCGGCGGCATAAAAGGCGTATGCGCGGATATGCGGTCCCAGAACTCGCCCAGGCGTTCCACGCGGCGCTCCGGTGGATTGCCGGCGATCAGCGCGGCGTTGATCGCCCCGATGGATACCCCCGCGATCCAGTCCGGCGCGATGCCGGCGTGCGCAAGGCCGGCGTAGATGCCCGCCTGGTAGGCGCCCAGTGCGCCCCCGCCTTGCAGGACGAGCACCGTATGGTCGAACTTTGCCCCATGCGCCGCCGCATTGGAAGGTGTCGCTTTGCGTGGCTGCGCCATGACGGCTCCCCGGGGAATCTATCCCTATTGGCTTCGGACCACACCGGACCACGTCGGATCATGTAGGACCACTTGTGCGAATCCGTTATGCGAACTTGCGGCCTGCAGCCGCGCGGCGCCGCCCAGCGCTGCTCGACGCCGCTCAACTAAAGGAATAGCCCGCGCACAGACCACCGGCAATGGGACCTTGGTCCCATCTCCATCGCAGGATCGCGCCGCCGGCAAGGCTGCCCTGCTTGTGCGAATCCGCGCATGGTAAGTTCCACAATCGCGACTTATGTCTTTTACAAAGCAACGCCAGCGCCTACACTTTTTTTGCTCCATGCCACATGATCGTGGAGCCGCCTGCCCTGCCAGTGACGCTTCACCCACCTGGGCGCGGGGGCGCGAGGAAGCATTTAAGACGGGTCCGCTGATCAGCCCAGCGCAGGTATGCGGTGGCGAGCACCTCGCTGCCATGGCGCAGCTGCCCAATGCCACCGCATGCACGCTGAATGGCTCAATCGCTCGCCGGCTTGCCGACGGCGCCGGGTTCGCATGCCTGCGTGCGAACCATTGACAGGGAGCACGGCGCCATGACCCTCATCCACACTGCCGCCCTCCTCGAGGCAGCGTTCATCGCACTGCTGTTGCTGCTGCTGTTGCTGCAACTCCGGCGCGCGCGGTCCACCGGTGCAACGTGGGACTACCCGGCAGAGGATTCGCCCGCAGCGCAGCCACTCCCCGCCAAGGGTCCGAGATTTCGCCAGTCCTGGCGTCAGGGCTGGCGCCCCATCAGCGCACGCCTTGCCATGCTCTCCCCTGGGCGCGTCCAGCGCACCGCCATGCGCCCGGAGCCACGGGATGGGCCCCTGGATCCCCGCGGCGATGCACCTGGCGGGTTCCGCGGTCCCGCACGGGCATTGCAGCATGATGAAAGCGTGCGCGGCATGCTGGCCTTGTTGCCGTTTGCCATTCTGATGACCGATCCGCGCGGCCAGATCCTCTTGGCCAATGCTGGCGCGGAAGCGCTCTTCGGCTATCGCCAGGATGAACTGATCGGCGCGTCTGCCGACGCGCTCGTACCAGGATTGCAGGGCGACACCAGGGCCGTGCGCTTGTGCAGGCCGGCAGGCGGCACGCATGACCAGTTCGCGCGACGCAAGGACGGCACCGAGTTCCCGGCGGAAATCACCGCCAAGGACGCTTCGTTCGACGGGGCGCCGCTCATGCTGACCGTCATCATCGACCGCACCGAGCGCTACGAGCTACAGCGTAACCGGCAGGAGCTTGCCCATCTGACGCGTGTCTCCACGCTGGGTGAGCTGGCGAGCTCACTCGCGCACGAGTTGAATCAGCCGCTGACGGCCATCTTGAGCAACGCGCAGGCCGCCCAACGCTTCATGTCGACGCAGCCTGTCAACCTGGCCGAAGTGCGTGAAATCTTGCAGGATATCGTCGAGGACAACCACCGCGCGAGCGAAGTGATCCGCCGGATTCGCAGGCTGGTCAAGAAGGGCGACCTCGAAGCCGCGCCCCTCAGTCTTGAGCGCGTCATCGGCGACGTGGCGCTCCTGGTGCACAGCGATGCGATCGTACGCGGCATCCGCGTGGTCCAGCACACCGAGCCCACGCTGCCGTCCGCCCAGGGCGATAGCGTCCAGGTGCAGCAGGTCGTGCTGAATCTGTTGCTCAACGCCTTCCACGCAGTCGAGTCCCGCCCGGCGCGGGACCGCGTGGTCATGGTTGACGCCACGCGCGAAGGCGCCGGCATGGTGCGCGTGGCGGTGCGGGACCGGGGCCCCGGCCTGAGCGCGGACAACCTCGACCAGATCTTCAAGCCATTCTTCACCTCAAAGCGCGAAGGGCTTGGCCTCGGGCTGTCCATCAGCCGCTCCATCGTGGAAATGCACGGCGGACGCATTTGGGCGGAGAACAATAGCGACCAAGGTGCCACTTTCTATTTCACGTTGCCGGTCGCAGCGAACACAGAGCCCGCACATTCGGGGGAACACCCATGAGCAACCTCACACCAACCGTCCTCGTGGTGGATGACGACGACGCGGTACGCCGGGCGCTGATGCGCCTGATCCGCGCCGCAGGCTACCTTGTTGAGGGATTCGGCTCTGCGCGCGAGTTCCTCGACAGCGGCTCGCCCGCAGAGTGCAACGCCTGCCTGGTGCTCGACTTGCAACTCCCTGATCTTAACGGATTGGAATTGCAACGTGAGCTCAATGGAACAGGCAGGCCGCTGCCGATCGTCTTCATTACCGGACATGGCGATATCCCCGCCAGCGTGCGCGCCATGAAAGCGGGCGCGACGGACTTCCTGGTCAAGCCGGTCAGTGACAGCGAGCTGCTAAGCGCGATCGAAGCCGCGCTGGGACGTGCGTCGCAAGCACGCGCGAGCCGCATCGAGATCGAAGCGATCTGCAGCCGCATTGACCGCCTCACACCGCGCGAGCGCGAAGTGCTTACGCTGGTCGTCGAAGGCCGCCTGAACAAGCAGATGGCCTGTGAGCTGGGCACGGCGGAAAAGACCATCAAGGTCCACCGCGCCCGCGTGATGAGAAAGATGGAGGCGCACTCGCTGGCCGAGCTGGTGCGCATCACCGACAAGGCCGGCATCCCCCATCCGCTCCTTCACCCGGGGCCGGGCGCACCCACCGTCACGGCACCATGACATAGCCTGGGCGAGCCTGATGCCCGCCGCCGCGCCTCAATTGCAGCCCTGATGGCGGGCCGTCTTGGCGCAGGTCTTTCCGCTCGGGCTCGTATAGACCCCCTTGCCATCCTTGGTCTTGGCCTCTCCGCCCTTGGTGGTCTGCGTCGTTGTCACGCCATTCTGGTTCTTCTCCGACGTAAAGCCGTTGCCCGTGTTCCGGTTATACCCGGCAGCCGACTCTCCGTTGTTGCAAACCACGGCCCCGCGCGCGTTGGTGGTGCATTCGGCATACGCGTTCGCGCAAAGCATCACACATGCCAACATGGCTAGCATCTTCATGACGACTCCTTGTTATGGCCGGCGCAAACGCCTCGCGCCAGCGCGTCCTCTGCTCAAGAGTAGGTCAGCATCACGCCGAGCGCGGCGCCTCCCGCGCTACTGCCCAAGATGGGCGAACGCGTCGTGCATGGGTGCAAGCGACACGCTGACCAGCCCATAGAGCGGCGTGCTCATTTCCTCGATCAGGAAGATCGCCCCGGAAGTCGATAAGGCGCACATCATCAACGCGGCAACAATGGTCCCGTTGCGCTCGGCGAACAGCCCGAACGTGCCGAATACGATGGACAGCCACAGCACCAGCACGATCAGCAGGGAGATCGGTATCGAGGATTTTGTCTGCAGCAACGCGAGCCAGCGCGCCGCGAACACGCTATCGACAATTTGCACCGCCTTCGCCTTCAGTTGAACGTGCTCGTCGTCGCGCGGCGCAAGTGACTCCAGCTTGCGCTGAAAGGCTTCCAGTTGGCTGACAGATTCGGCATTGCCGAGCTTTGCCAGCTGCGCCTCGTCCCCGGAGTCGAGTATCTGGATCTTTTCCGCATAGACATGCTTGAGCAAGACGCGAACCTCCTGCGCGTCCGGGCCATATTTGGCCAGTACCCGATCGAGCTGGATGACGCTGGCGGAATTCTGCACAAGCTCGCTGCTCACGGTGTCGAACGTGCCTTTGGCCGACGACACCAGCAGCCCGAGCACCAACGCCGCCATCGTGGCGATCAGGCCTGTCGCCATCTTGACCACGCTGATGGACTGATCGCTGAGGTGGTGTTCAGGCAGCATGGCGCGCGTCCACATGCCAAGCAGCGAACTGCCAAAGACACAGGCGAAGACGATCAAGGCGATGACGAGGTGGTTCATGTCTGCCCCCCTGTTGCCGCGATACGGCGACGCAGGCTCAAGCTCAGGCATCCACCCCAGCCGCGCTGCGTTGTCACTGTTGACGTGCCGTGCGTGCCGTACGTATCGCGCCAGCGATGTCGCGGCTGACCGCCGCCAGCGCCCGGCTGTGCGCGTCGACGAGGGCGTCGTACCCCGCGGCGCCGGCGGGCTCCCGCACGTCGCTGCGCCCGCTCACCAGGGCGCCCTGCTTTGGCGCCCTTACGGACCACACTACCGAGACGACGGCCGCATCGCCGGGGGCCGAGTCGAACTTCTGGACGTCGACTGACACCAGGTATGCCGTCCCCGGGTCGGCCCACTGCGGATAACCGGACACGAGCGCCCCCGGGAAGAACTGGGCCAGGTCCGCGGCGAGCACGGCGGGGATCTGCCGCTTCAGCGGCTCTGCCCAACGGGCGAACTCGTCGAGCCTGACCTGGGTCGCACTAACGCGCAGCACCAGTTGCGGGCGGTCGACCATCTCCGGCACCGCCACCGGCCCGATCGCGATGGCCGCCGGCACGTCGGCGTCCGTGCGTTCCTGCGCCCGCACGGAGGTCAACGTATAGAAAGTCGGCTGGGGCGAACTTGCGCAACCGCCAAGCACTGCCAACCCGAGCACCGCGGCCATCGAACGAATGGGGCGCATCACTTTTTGTCCTCCGTCTTGCCGCGAAGCAACGCCTCGGGATGGCTTTCGAGGTAGTCCGCAAGCGCCCTGAGCGATGCCGCCGCGCGCGACAGCTCGCGCATCGTCTCCGCCGTGCTTTGCGTCAGCGTGGAGTCCGGCGCAAGCGCGTTGTTGGCCGAATCGAGTGCCGCGCGCGCGGAGACCATGGCGGCGCGCGCCTCCGGCGCCAAGTCGGTGTTGAGTGTCTTGAGCAGCCCATCCGCTTGCTGCAGGGACTTGCGCAGATCATTGCCAATGCCCTCGAACGGCACCTTGTTGAGCTTGGCAACCAAAGCCGTCACCGAGTCTTGCAGCGATTGCAGGCCACCGGGCACGGTCGGGAATTCGGGTGGCTTTGCGTCCCAGTCCAGATTGGCCTTGGGGGCCGCAGGGAAGAAATCCAAGGCGACGTAGAGTTGCCCGGTCAGCAGGTTGCCGGTTCTCAACTGGCCTCGGAAACCATGCTCGACCAGAAACTGGGCCAGCTTGTGCGGCTCGTCCGTCAGCCTGCCCCCCCCTTTTCTGCCCGATTCGTAGCGGGACGTGAAGCGCTCCGGATAGATTCGTATCTCGACCGGAATGCTGAACTCCTTCTTCTCCCGATCGAAACGCGTATAGATTGCCGTGACCTCACCCACCACGATGCCGCGAAAATCGACAGGCGCACCGACCGTCAACCCTCGCACCGACTCCTTGAAATTCAGCACGTAGGTGTCGGCAATCCTGTCATGGCGCTTCATGGCCTCCGCACGGTCGTGGAACAGATCGAATTCAGCGTTGGCCTTGGCCGGCTCGCTGCCCGCTGAATCCGCAGGCGATTGAAACGCAACGCCGCCGACGAGGACCGCAACCATCGATTGCGTATTGACCTTGAAGCCATTCGTGTCGAGCGACACATCGATCCCGCTCGCATGCCAGAAGCGCGTATCGGCCCGCACATACTTGTCGTAGGGTGCGTTGATGAAGACGCGCAGCGTGACCCCGTTGCCATCCGCGTCGAGGGTGTACGCCGTAATCTGCCCGACCTGCAAGCGCCTGAAGAAGACGGGCGTTCCTACATCGAGCGAGCCCATGTCCTCGCTCTTGAGCACGAACTCCCGTCCGGGGACGTCCTTGGCGACGGCGGGAGGGGTCTCAAGGCCGACGAAGTCGCGCCGCTCCTTGGCCTGCGTGCCGACATCCGTGCCGATGAACGAGCCGGACAGCAGCGTGCCGAGCCCGGATACGGTGCCGCCGGACACGCGCGGGCGCACCACCCAGAAGCGGGTATCGTCGACCAGCAAGGGGGTGGCGTCCTTGGCCAGCTCGGCGCTCGCAATCACGCCGCCATGGTCCTTGGACAGCACGACGCTCCTGACCACGCCGATGTCCACGTCCTTGTACTTGATCTTGGTCTTGCCCGCCTCGATCCCCTCGCCGGTCTTGAAGCTGATGGTGATGGTCGGGCCTTTTTGCAGGACCGCCTGCACCGCAAGCCAGCCGCCGATCAGCACCGCGATCAGCGGCACCAGCCAGACCAGTTGCAGGCGCCAGCGCGAACGCTGCTTGACCACGGCCTCGGGAAAATCAGGCGAGCCCGGCTCGTCGCGCCGTTCGGGCGGCTCAACCATGATCTTTCTCCGTGGCTTTCTCCGTAGCGTCCCAGATCAAGCGCGGATCGAACGACATCGCGGCGAACATCGTCAGCACGACGACCGCGCCGAACGCCACCGCGGCCGGGCCGGCCTTGATCGTCGCCAGCGCGCTGAACTGCACAAGTGCCACCAGGAGCGTGATGACGTAGATGTCCAGCATCGACCAGCGCCCTACCAGCTCCACCAGGCGATAGATGCGCGTCTTTCTTTCACGCAGCCACGCCGAGTGGAACTGGGCCGAGATGACGAGAAACAGCAGCGCGATGATCTTGAGCATCGGCACCGCGATGCTGGCAATGAACACGATGGCGGCCAACAGCTTGGCGTCCGAGGTCCAGAGATAGACCACGCCGCTCAGGATCGTGTCCTCCTGCGCGCCGAACAGCGAGCTGGTGTCCATGACAGGCAGCATATTGGCCGGGATATACAGGATCATCGCGGCGACCAGGAACGCCCAGGTGCGCGCGATGCTGTCCGGCTTGCGAAAGTGCAGGTGCGCACCGCAGCGCGGGCAGCTGCCTTCGTGGGCATGCGGCGCGGGCCGGGACAACATCCCGCAACCATGGCACACGAGCAGGCCCGCCCTGGCCGCCGTGGTGGCCGATGCCGTGGTCACGCTGGTCTGTGCGCCCACGTGCGACGCCGCTTCGATCCGGGCCCACAGGTCGCGCGCATCGAATGCGGAGCCGGCGGCGGCCAGCAGCAGCATCACGCCCCCGAACGCCCAAAGCGCGACGCCGGGCACCACGGTGGCGATATGCGAGAGCTTGACGAGGGCGACCAGCATGCCGAGGATCAGGACTTCCGTCATGCCCCACGGCGCCGCGATATCCAGGACGCGAAACGCCTGGTCGGGCCAGCGCGGGAGCCGTTGCAGCCGCAGCGGCAGCAACAGGTACGCCATCGCCACCATTCTCAGCGCCGGCATCATGAGCGTGGTGACGAACACCAGGCCGGCCAGCGGCCACATGCCGTCGAGATACAGTATCCGGACCGCGCCAAACAGCGTGCTCTGGACAAGGTCGCCGTTCACCGACAACCCCACCACCGGGTACGCATTCGCCACGCCGAACATCACCATGGCCGCAACCGTGAACGCCAGCGCGCGATCCAGGCTCTGCGGCCGGCTCCGGTAGAGCTCCGCGCCACAGCGCCGGCAGCGCGCAACGCCGCCGGCCGGCAGCGCCGCTTCGCGCTGCAGCAGGTCACACTCGTGGCAGGCGATCAGGCGAGCGGTCGTCATGGCTGCGGCTGGGCGGATCTGGCGGCGGGCTCCCCTGGCGGCAAGGGCGCGCCGCCATCGCCGTAAGCTACCGCGGTCATGCGCTCGGCGTCGACCACCCAGCCGCCCCCCATCGCCTTGTAGAGCGCAACGCTGGACGCAAAGACCGTTCCCTGCGCCTGCGCATAGCTGAGCTGCGCGTTGAACAGGCTGCGCTCGGCGTCCAGCACTTCGATGTAGCTGGTGTATCCGCCCTCGTAGCGCAGCCGCGCGAGCCGCGCGTAGGTCCGCAGCGCTTCGACCTGGCGGCCCTGCACGACGAGCTTCTCGCGCGTCTTCTGCAGCGACACCAGCGCGTCCTCGACCTCCTGGAACGCGACCTGAATCGCCTTCTGGTAGGCGAACAGCGCCTGCTGCTGCTGCGCCTCGGCCTGCCTGACCTGCCCGCTGATATTACCCGCGGTGAAGATCGGCACCGTCACCGCGCCGGCGTATGACCACAGCCGGGCCGGGCCGGTGAAGAGCGACGAGAACTGGCCGCTTGCCGTGCCGAACACGCCGGTCAGCGAGATCGACGGGAAGTAGAGCGCACGCGCCGCGCCGATCAGTGCGTTGGCGGCGATCAGGTCTTGCTCGGCCTGGCGCAGGTCCGGGCGGCGCGTGAGCAATTCGGATGGCAAGCCAGCCGGCACCATGGGCAAGGCCAGGTCGTCCAGTCCGCGGCCGCGCAGGATCGGCTGGGGATTCTGCCCCAGCAGGATCGACAGCGCGTCCTCCTGCTGCGCGATCTGGAGCTCGATCTGCGGAATGGTCGCCAGCGAGGACTCGTACTCCGACTGGCTCTGCGCCAGCTCCATCTGCGACACCTCGCCGCCGCTATAGCGCAGCTGGAAGACGTGCACGGAGTCTGCCCGGCTGGCCACGGTTGCCTTGGCAATTTCCATTTGCCGGTCCAGCGACAGCAGGTTCACATACGACGACGCAACGGAAGCCACCAGCGTCAGGATGGTCGCGCGCCGGCCCTCCTCGCTCGCCAGCAAGCTTGCGCGCGCGGATTCCGTCTGGCGGCGCACCTTGCCGAAGACATCGAGCTCCCACGACGCCGAGAGTGTCGCCTGGTACTGGTTGATGACCGGCCCGACCCCGGGCGGCAATAGCGCCGTGCCGTTGGGCACGCGCTCGCGCTGGGCGTTGGCGCCCGCGGCAACCTGCGGGAACAACTGCGAGCGGGTGCTCTGGAACTGCCCGAGGAACTGGTCCACGCGCGCCGCCGCGATCTTCACGTCCTTGTTCTCGGCCAGCGCGATCGTGATCAGGTCGTTGAGCACGGGATCCTGGAACTGTACCCACCACGTCGTATTGACGACATCCTTGGCCTGCGCGTCGGAAAAACGGAAGGCCGGCGGCGCGTCGACGGCCGGCCGCTGGTAGTTGGGTCCGAGCAGGCAGCCGCCGAGCGTCAGCAAGGCGATGAGCGAGAGCGCAGAAGTCCGCATGTCAGTCGCCCTCGTGCCTGGCGGACGGCGTAGCCGCCGGAGCCCCCGGGCCCACGCCGGTGGGGCCCGACGGCGGCGCGCCGGGCGCACCGCCCTCCGGGCCCGGGGTCTTCTTGCCCCCGCCGGAGCGCTCCGACATCGACTCGAGCGCGTAGTAGAACATCGGGATGAAGAACACCGCGATCGCCGTCGCGCCAAGCATGCCGCCAATGACGCCGGTGCCGATCGAGTGCCGGCTGTTGGCCGACGCGCCGAGCGCAATGGCCAGCGGCACGCAGCCGAGGATGAAGGCCAGCGAGGTCATCACGATCGGGCGCAGCCGCTCAGCCGCCGCCGTGACGGCGGAGTCGTAGACCGACGCCCCCCCCTCGCGGTTGAGTACCGCGAACTCGAAGATCAGGATGGCGTTCTTGGCGGCCAGCGCGACCAGCATCGTCAGGCCGATCTGGAAGTAGACATCGTTCTCGAGGCCGCGCAGCAAGATGGCCAGCAACGCGCCAAACAGTGCGAACGGCACCGCCATCAGCACACCGACCGGCAAGCTCCACTTCTCGTATTGCGCGGCAAGGATCAGGAACACCATGATCAGGCCGAACACGAACACCAGCCCCGACGTACTGCCAGCCTGCCTGGCTTCGTAGGCTTCGCCGCTCCATCCCACGCCGTAGTCGGCCGGCATCACCTCGTCAGCCACCGATTCCAGCGTGGACAGGACCTGTCCGGAGCTGTAGCCCGGCGCGGCGTTAGCGGTAATCTTGACCGCCGGGAAGTTATTGAAGCGCGTCACCAGGTCCGGACCGGTGACGAACTTGGTGCTCACCACGGCCTTGAGCGGGACCATGCTGTTGGTCTTGCTGCGCACGAAGATCTGGTCGAGATCCCCGGGCTTGAGCCGGTACGAGGGCTCGGCTTGCAGGATGACCTGCCACAGCCGGCTCGAGCGGTTGAACTGCGACACGTACAGCGAGCCGAACATGGTCTGCATGGCGCTGTACACCTCCTCGATCGGCACGCCCAGGGTCTCCGCCTTGTCCCGGTCCACGTTGACCAGCAGTTGCTGGGACGCCGCGTTGAAGGTCGAGGTCACGCGCGCGAGCTCGGGCCGCTGCTGCGCCTTGGCCATGAAGTCGTTCACCACGCCTGCGAGTTGGGGAATGCTGGCATCCCCCTTGCTCTGGATCCACATCTCGGTGCCACCAGTCGTGCCGAGCCCCGGGATCGATGGCGGATTGACCGGCAGGATGATCCCCTCCTTGACCTGGGACAGGTTCTCGTACGCGCCGATCAGCACGGCACGGGCGTTCTGCGTCTTGATGTTGGCAAATTTGTAGCGCTCGTCGAAACTCTTGAAGCCGATAAAGAATGCCCCCGCGTTGTTCTTGTTCTGGCTATCCAGCAAGCTGAAACCGTCGACTATCGTGACGCTGCTCACCGCCGGCTGCTTCATGAAGTAGTCGGTCACATGCTGGGAGACCGCGCCGGTGCGATCCAGGCTCGCCGCGTCCGGCATGATTACCGCGCCGAGCAGATACCCCTGGTCCTCCGGCGGCAGGAACGAGGTCGGGATCGAGCGCATCATGAACACCGCAAGCACGATCATGCCGGCGAACAGCAGCAGCGCCACCACGAAGCGCTTGATGATCAGCTTCACCATGCGCGTATAGCCGGCGGTCATCCGCGCGAACGCATTTTCGAACCACTTGAAGAAACCCTTCTTTTCATGGTGCCCGGGCTTGAGCAACAATGCCGCCAGAGCCGGCGACAACGTCAGCGCGACCAGCCCGGAGAACACCACCGAGATCGCAATGGTGATAGCGAACTGCTTGTACAACTGCCCGGTGATGCCGCCAAGGAAGGCCACCGGCACGAACACCGCGCACATGACCAGCACGATCGCCACCACCGGCCCCGAGACCTCGTCCATGGCCCGTTTGGCGGCATCCTTCGGGCTCAGCTTGTGGACGTTCATGTTTCGCTCGACGTTCTCGATCACGACAATGGCATCGTCCACCACAATGCCGATGGCCAGCACCATGCCGAACAGCGTCAGCATGTTGATCGAGAATCCGAGCAAGAGCATGCCCATGAACGTGCCGACGATCGACACCGGCACCGCCAGCACCGGGATCAACGTGGCACGCAGGCTCTGCAGGAAGACAAAGACCACGATCACGACCAGCACGAGGGCTTCGAAGAACGTATGGATGACGTCCGAGATCGACGCGCGAGTGAACTCGGTCGTGTCCATCGCGATGCTGTATTCAAGGCCTTCGGGAAACGATTTCTTCATCTCCGCCAGCGTCTTGCGCACCTGGTTGGACACGTCGAGCGCATTGGCGCCCGGCTGCTGGTAGACGGCGATGACCGTTGCCGGTTTGCCCTGGAACTTGCTGCGGATCGAGTAGTCCTTGCGGCCGAGTTCGGCACGGCCGATATCCTTGAGGCGCACGATCGCCGCCTCGCCGTTTGCCGCGCGCAGGATGATGTTCTCGAACTCGGCCGGATCGCTCAGGCGGCCGGTGGTGGTAACGGCAAAGGATTGCTCGACCGCCGCGCCGGTTGGCGACTGGCCGATGCTGCCGACCGCGAACTGCTGGTTCTGGTTGGCAACGGCCTTCTGCACGTCGGAGGCCGTGATGCCGAGCTGCGCCATGCGGTCAGGCTTGAGCCAGATGCGCATGGCGTAGTCGGGGTTGCCGAAGATGCTGGACTGGTTCGCGCCGGGCACGCGCTTAAGCGCATCGAGCACGTAGATATTGGCGTAGTTGGCGATGTAGGTCGAATCGTACCGATCTGTCGGCGAATAGATGGCGATGACCATCATGAACGCCGATGACTTCTTCTGCACCTGGATGCCCTGCGCCTGCACCGACGACGGCAGCTGCGGCAGCGCCAGGTTCACGCGGTTCTGCACGTCGACCTGCGCCAGCTCCGGGTTGGTGCCGATCTGGAAGAAGACATTGAGCGTGAAGTTGCCGGTCGATGAACTCGATGAGTTCATATAGATCATGTTGTCCGCGCCATTGACCTGCTGCTCGATCGGCGCGGCGACATTGTTGGCAACCACGTCGCCGGTGGCGCCGGGGTATGTCGCCGAGATCGTGATCTGCGGTGGCGTGATGTCCGGATACTGCGCGATGGGCAGGCTTAGCATGGCCAGCGCGCCGCCAAGCGTGATCACGATCGAGATGACCGACGCGAAGATCGGCCGGTCGATGCAGAAGTGGGAGATATTCATGTGGCCTGCCCGGTCAGTTCGTCGCGCCAGGGGCAGACTGCCGCTGCGAAAGGCTCTGCGCTTCGCTGCGCGGCGGCGCGGCGGCGGCACTCTTGGCCGGCGCCTGGGTGATCTTCAGCGGCGTATCGGCAACCACGCGAATGGCGCCGTCGACGACGATCCGCTCTCCTGGCTTCAGGCCCTCGGTGATAAACCAGTCATCGCCGTGCCACTCTCCGACTTCGACCACCCGCTGATGGCCTTTCGCATCCTTGTCGACGGTCCAGACGAAGTGGCTCTTCGAGCCCTGCAATACCGCGCGGCGCGGCACCAGGACCGCATTCGGGCGCACCGCGCCCGAGACCCGCGCGCGCACGAACTGTCCGGGGCGCAGGGTGCCTTGCGGGTTGGCGAACGAGGCCCGCACGAGGAAGGTGCCGGTCTGCGTGTTGAACGCAGGGTTGGTGAAGTTGATATGCCCGCGGCCCGGGAACACGTTGCCGTCGGCAAGCACGACAGCCACCTCGAAATCGTTATTCGCCGGAAACCGCAACTGGCCTTTCTCCACCTGGTCCCGGTATGTCAGCAACTCATTCTCGGAGATGCTGAAGTTCACCCACATGGGGTCAAGCTGGTAGATGTAGGTCAGCAAGCCCGTTGCCGCCGCCGTCACGTAACTGCCGTCCTGCTGCCGCGCAAAGCTCGACAAGCCGGTGAGCGGGGACTTGATCGTGGTGTAGCTCAGGTTGAGCTCGGCGGTCCGGACCTGGCCCTTGGCCGCGATCACGGCGGCCTCCGCCTCTTTCTCGTTGCCCGTTGCGTTGTCGAGATCCTTCTGGCTGAGTGCGTTCTGGGCGGCGAGCGGAATCACGCGGGCAAGATTGGCCTTGGTCACGGTGAGCCTGGCCTCCTGCTGTGCAAGCTGGCCCTTGGCCGACTGCAGCGCCGCTTCGAACGGCGCGGTGTCCATCACGAAGAGCACCTGCCCGGCGTGCACCAGTTGCCCCTCGGTATAGACGCGCTTGTCCAGGAAGCCGTCGACGCGAGCGCGAATCTCGACCTCGCGCGAGCTTTGCGTCTGGGCGGTGAATTCGAAGTCGACCGGGGTGTCGCGCTGCGACACGGTCATGACCGTCACCTCGGTGGTCGAGCGCGGCAACTCGTTCGCCGGTTTGTGGCAAGCGGCAAGCAGCAGCAATGTTGCACTGGCAAACGCGAACCGCAACCAGGCGCGGCTGCGCACGCGCCCGACGGCTGCAATCCGCAGAGGTGAAATCAGTTTCGTTGCCATGTCTGGATCCCCAGCCGACCGCGCCTTTCTTCTACATCTGCTACGTTTTCTACGTTCTCTGCGTTCTCTACTGAACGGTGTATCCCCGTCCGGTCATGCACGCCCCCACCGCCCGATTGAATGTCGCCATTTCCTGGGAGACCTGTTGCTGCCCCGCCTGCTGCTGCTCGGCCGCGGCCTCGTTCTTGCGGCGCTGGCGCACCCCGCCGGCCGCCGTGCCCGTGACCGCCCCGATCGCGGCGCCCTTGCCTGCATCGCCAGCTATCGCGCCAATCGCCGCGCCGGCCGCTGCGCCACCGGCCGCGCCCCTCACGCGTCCGCCTTGCTGTGGCGGCGCGGCAGGCTGGCCGGATTGCTGCGCGATGGCGACCGGATCCACCCCCGTGCTCTGCTTGGCCCACTGCTGGCACGCGGCGGTGTCCGAGCTCTGCTTCTGCGGGCTCTGCCCCTTGGCGGGATAGATGATGGGTTGCTGCGCGCCGGCGGCTGACGCCAGCGCGCACACCATCAGGCCGATTGCGGTTCGCTGCGCGCGTTGCATGGTCATCTGCCAGGTCAGCGGCTGAGCTTGGTGATCTTCTGGCCTTGCACGCCCAGGCCGGCCATCAATCCCTGCTGCCCGTAGATGAAGGCGTAGACGTCCGAACTCAGCGTGGTGGTGGTCAGGGATTTTCCAACGCCCTCATCGACGACAACCACACTCGGCCCGACACCGACCGACAACCCGTTACGATCGTTGAGATCGGTGAGCGCCGAGTCGGTCATGAAGAACATGGCCTCCGAAAAGGTCTGGGCGCCTGCCTGCAAGCCATACGAAACCGCCGACGCATTGTAGTAGCCCAGCACCGTGCCATCCGGGCCAAACATCACCCCGTTGCCGCCTTGCGCGCCCACGATAAAGCCCGCTTTCATGATATCGGGGAACACGAGAACGCCCTTGGACCGGGCCAGGAGATCCTTGGTCTTTGGAGTCGTATCATTGAGCTTTTGCAGTGCACTGCGCGCACTCGCTTCGAGCTGTGGATTGTTCCCTACGGTTGAAGTCTGCTGGGTCGAGCAGGCCACCGCGGCCAGCAACAGGGGGATCGCGAGGATGAGCCGAAGGGTCTTGATCATGATGCGTGCTCCAAGCATGAGAATTAACGACATTGTGTAAAGCGCAGGCCCGCCGAGCATTCTTCCGGGGTCTGATTCATATTGATATCCGGGACCGGCTAAAACAATGGGACCTTGGTCCCATAGCCGCTAGGCCGACGCGGTGGCTGCCACGCTACGGAGGCGGATGGATGGCCGCACGCACGACCCGGATGAGAATCTCGTCGTCGAACGGCTTGCGCAGATACGCCGCCGCGCCAGCGGCCAAGGCCTGCTCGCGAATGCCGATCTCGTCGTGTGCCGTGATGAAGATCACGGGAATGCCGCTGCCCGCGAGCCGGCGTTGCACCTCAAGCCCGTTCAGGCCCGGCATCTGGATATCCAGCACGATGCAGTCCGGACGATATGCCGGTATGGAGTCGAACATGTCCAGAAACTCGTCCCCGCTCTTGAACGTGTCCGCTGACAAGCCGACGGAGCGCAGGAGCCGTTTGATGGCACGGCGCACCGATTCGTCGTCATCCACCACTGCGACGAACGGCTTGACTTTGCTCATGGCGAAATTCCCCACACAGGCAGCGCAGCACCCAGCCTGATTCGACGCTAGGTTGAGCGTATGACAGTTGCCTGACTGCAGATATGGGACTTTGGTCTAACAAGCGGGGGGAGAGGGGGAGACGCCGCAACAGCGTGTGCCGTTGCAGCCGCAATCCGCGGTCCGCGGTGTTTATTGCTGCGCGCTCAGCAAGCCGGCCACCGTCTTCGCGCCGGCCTGATCGGCGATCTCCCGCGCGGTCAGACCGCGGTTGTCGCGCAGCTCGGGCCGGGCGCCTCTGGACAGCAGCAGGCGCACCGTATCGACCTTGTCGTAGCCCGCCGCCCACATCAGCGCGGTGAGCCCGTTGGCGTAGAGGGTGTTGACGTCCACGCCGGCGTCCAGCAGTTGCCGCACCACGCCGGCATGGCCCTCGCCGGCCGCGTAGATCATGGCAGTCTTGTCGACGCGATCCGTGGCGGCCAGCTCCGCATGGCGCGCCAGCAGCATGGCCACGATCTCGTCAAAGCCGCCGAAGGCCGCGGCCATCAGCGGCGTCACGCCCTGCACGTTGGCCTGGCTGACGTCGGCGCCATGCTCGACCAGCGTGCGCGCCATCTCGGTCAGCCCACGCTTGGCTGCGGTGAGCAGCGCCGTATCGCCGATGCGGTTGCGCGCATTCACCGCCGCGCCCTGCTGCAGCGATGCGCTCACCGCCGCCGCGTCGCCGGCCCGGGCGGCCGCAAGCAGGCGGGCATTGAGGCTGATGTCGTCGTCGGCCCTGGCCGGCAGGCACAGCGTTCCCATGCCACATAGCAACACAGCGGCAAGCCCCGCGCGCCATCCAGTGCGTCCGTTCATGTCCGTCCCCCGCCGCTGCCGTTAACTACGTTGCCAGTCTCGCCGCGACAATTTCGCTGGCTAAATCTGGTGCTAAGTGTGGAGGGTAAGACGCGCAATTTCAAGGAGCGTCGGCGGGCATGCTGCGGCGCGGCGAACACCGATCCGGCACGCGCCGCGATGCGGGTTGTTTTGCCGGCACTCTTGCCTATACTGCTTGTGACCCGGGCCGCCACAGTGTGCGACAAGCACACCCTTTCGCCCTGGGAAAGCCGGGGCACGAAAAAATTCAAGAAAGGAGCTTCCCATGCTCTCATCCCGCAGCCATGTCCGGGCTACCCTCCCCTTGCTGTTGCTTGCATTGGCCGCCGCGGCCGCCGTGCTGATTCCCGCTGCCTTCGGCGCGGATGAAATCCAGGGCGGCGCCACCACTCCGGGCGCGGCCATGACCCGGCCCCTCCCGCCGGTGACACAGGCACAGCTCGACGCGGCCGGCAACAACGCTAACGACTGGGTGCATTCGAACGGCTCCTACGTGCAGACGCGCTACTACCCGGGCAGCCAGATCAACACCAAGAATGTGGCAAAGCTCAAACCCGCGTTCCTGTTCCAGACCGCCGTGCTCGAGTCCATGGAGACCGCGCCGATCGTGGTCAACGGCGTGATGTTCCTGACCACGTCCTATAACCACGTCTATGCCATCGATGCGGTGACCGGCAAGGAGTTCTGGCACTACAAGCACAAGATGGGGCCGATCACGACCTTCTGCTGCGGCCCGAACAACCGCGGCGTGGCCGTCTCCGGCGACCGTCTCTTCATGGGCACGCTCGACGCCAAGCTGGTCGCGCTGGACGCCAAGACCGGCAAGCTGCTGTGGGAAACGCAGATCGCCGATCCCGAGCTGGGCTACTCGGAAACCATGGCGCCGGTGGTGGTGGATGACAAGATCCTGATCGGCACCAATGGCGGCGAGTACGGCATCCGTGGCTTCCTCAAGGCGTATAGCGCCACCGACGGCAAGCTGCTGTGGACCTTCTACACCATCCCCGAAAAGGGCCATGAAGGCGTGTGGGCCACCAAGGACGCCACCGGGCGCGACATGAAGCGCGATATCGCGGCTGAGAAAAAGCAGCTCGCGGACAAGGGCGGCGATTTCTACAAGGCGCTCGGCGGCGGCGTGTGGATGCCGCCGGCGATCGACCGCAAGAACAAGATGGCGATCTTCGTGGTGGGCAATCCCTCGCCTGACCTGTATGGCGCCATCCGCCCCGGAGACAACCTCTATACGGATTCGATGGTCGCGGTGGACCTGGATACCGGCGCCTACAAATGGCACTCGCAGTACATCGCCCATGACGTCTGGGACCTCGACGCCGTCAGCCCGCCGATCCTGGTCGACGTACGCGACAAGAACGGCCAGATGATTCCCGGCGTGATCCACGGCGGCAAGACCGGCCACGTCTATGTGCATGACCGCCGCGACGGCCGGCTTATCCGCTTCTCGCAGGCCATGATTCCGCAGGAAGACATGTGGACCCTGCCCACGGCCAATGGCGCGCGCATGCTGCCAGGCGCCAACGGCGGCGTGGAGTGGTCGCCGATGGCCTTCAACCCGAAGACACGGATGGCCTACGCCGCCAACCTGCACCAGCCCATGACGTACCAGGTGGAAGCTTCCCCCTACCCGGGCGGCAAGCTCTGGCTAGGCGGCGCCTTCAAGACCATCCCGGCGGAGGCGCAGTGGGGCAAGCTCTCCGCGGTGAACATCGACACCGGCAAAGTAGTGTGGGACTACAAGACCGACCAGCCGCTGATCGGCGGCGTGCTCGCGACAGCCGGCGGGCTGGTCTTCAATGGTGAAGGCAACGGCCTGTTCCGCGCCTTCGACGCCGCCACCGGCAAGAAACTGTGGGAGTACCAGTGTGGCGCGGGCGTGAATGCGCCGGCGGTGTCCTACATGGTCGGCGGCAAGCAGTACATCGCGGTGGCGGCCGGCGGCAACACGCAACTAGACTTCAAGCGCGGCAACAGCGTGCTGGTGTTCGCGGTGCAATAGGGCAGTAGGCATGCGAATCCCGTCCAATCCGGCCCGGCCCCGGCGGTTAGCGCCGCCGAGGCCGGCGCTTCTGGCGGCCCTGCTGCTGGCAGCCGTCGCCGGCAGCGCGCACGCCGATCCCGACGCCGGCAAGCGCAAGGCCGAATCGTGCGTCGCCTGCCATGGCCCGATGGGCAACGCCAGCAATCCACTCTATCCGGTGCTGGCGGGCCAGACTGCACGCTACATCTACCTGGAACTGAAGGACTTCAAGGAGGGCCGTCGCAGCGACCCGATGATGACGCCGATGGCGGCGCCGCTATCGCGCGAGGACATGCTTGACCTGGGCGAATATTTTGCCGCGCAGAAACCCATCGCCTCGCAGTTCAAGGCCGACGGGCAAAAAGTGGAAGCCGGCAGGAAAAAGGCAGAGGAAGTGCTCTGCACCATGTGCCATCTCGGCGGCTTTACCGGGCAGAATGAAATTCCCCGCGTGGCAGGGCAGCAGTATGCGTATATCGTCAAGCAGCTTGAAGACTTTCGCTCGCGCAAGCGGACTAATGATGCGGGGAGCATGACTAGCGTGGCGCGCGGGCTGTCGGATGCGGATATTCAGAATCTTGCTAGTTATATTGCTAATTTGCAGTAAGGTTTTTGGGGGGGTGGGGC
>NZ_LZZU01000029.1:0-43261 GCF_014170355.1 Cupriavidus sp. UME77 | reverse complement strand
GCCGGACGGCGCGGGGGGTGCCCTGGCGGGCGCGGCAGGGTAATCGAGCCCTGCATCGTCGCACATCGGTGCGTCGGGCGCATGACCGGCGGCGGCGTAGCCAGCGGGGCCGGCTACGCCGCCGCCGTGTGGCTGGCCGTGCGCAGCAGCCCGCGCCGGTGCAGGGCAAAGCCGAAAGCTGCCAGCGCCATCAGCGCCAGCGCCACCATCACCCACAGCATCAGCCAGTAGCCGCCCGCGGCGCGCCACAGCAATGCGCCCAGCCAGGGCGCGGCGGCTTGCATCAGCAGCACCGGCGTCATCATCAGGCCGTTGAGGGTGGCGTAATGGTGGCGCGAGATCAGTTCCGGCATGGCCATGGCGCGCAGCATGGTGTTGATGCCGTTGGCGCAGCCGTACAGCACCGCCGCCAGCATCAGCCATTTGCCATAGCCGAGCGCAAAGCACAGCAGGCCCAGGCACATCACCAGATAGACCGGCAGCGACAGCCGCAGCGGGTGGCGCACGGGAAAACGCATCATCACCAGGCGGCCGAGCACCTGCGCCGGGCCGATCAGCGCCGCCACCACCAGTTGCTCGCCCAGCGGCAGGCCCTTTTCGGTCAGCATCGGGATCAGGTGGGCGCCCAGCAGCGAGGCAATCACCGCCAGCGCGGTGAAGGCCAGCACCACCGCCCAGAACACCGGCTGGCGCAGCGCGATCCTGGCGATGCCAGGTTGCGCGGCATCCGCCAGCGGGGCCGGCGCGGGCGCGGCCGCGTAGGTGGCATGCGCCGCATAGCGCAGGCGGGCGTGCAAGGGCGCGCAGACGAAGAGGTTGAGCCCGGCGAAGCACAGCAGCGTCTCGCGCCAGCCCAGGTGCAGCACCAGCCATTGCGCCAGCGGCACGAAGATGGTGCTGGCAAAGCCCGCCATCAGCGTCACGGTGACGATGGACTTCTGGTAGCCATCGCCAAAGGCCTGGCGCAGCACGACGAAGGCGGGCTCGTACAGCGTGGTCGCCATGGCCAGCCCGATCGGTATCCACATCAGCAGGAAGGCCGCCTGGTTCGGGCTCCACGCCCACAGCAGCAGGCCGCCGCCGGCCAGCACGGAGCCCGTGCACATCACGGCGCGCGCCGGCACGCGGTCGAGCAGGCGGCCCACCGCGAACGAGCACATCGCCCAGACCAGCAGCCCGAGCGAGTAGCCGCCGGCAAGGAAGGGCTTGGAGTAGCCCAGCGTCGCGCTCATCGGCCCGATGAACACGGTGAAGGCGAAATACAGCGTGCCCCAGGAAATCGTTTCGGTGATGCCAAGGGTCCAGACCAGCTGGCGTGGCGAGATGGCGCGTGGGCCGGGTGGGGCGTCTTGTCGTGTCATGGCGCGCCTGGACGCGGTATGTACCGCCGGACGATGGCCGCCGTGAGGAGGCGGATGGCGCGCTGGGCGGCGAGGGGTGAACGGGAATTGTAGCGGGCATCCAGGCGGAATGCCCACCTTGCGTCACATGACCTGGCGGCTATTGCTGACCCGTAGGCGGCCCTTTGAGCTCCACCATATTGCCGTCCGGGTCGTGCACGTAGATCGACGGGCCTTTGCCTTCCGCGCCGAAGCGCATCTCCACGGGACCCGGCTCCACGCCGTGCGCGCGCAAGTGGGCGCCGATCGCATCGGCATCGAACGGATCGAGGCGCAGGCAGAAGTGGTCGAGGTTGCGGCCTTCCCGGCCCGGCCCGGCGCCGCCGGCACGGCCCAGCGGACCGTCCAACGCGACCAGGTCGATCAGCCCGCCGCCCGCGCGTAACTGGATCAGGCCGAATTCCGCCTGCACACGTTCGACGCTGCAGCCAAGCACGTCCACGTAAAAGCGCATGAGCGCCGTCACGTTGCCGGTACGCAGGACTAGGTGATCAATGCCGAGGATGCGGAACATGGCCAAAACTCCCTGCGCTCCCAGCGCTCAGATATCCGGAATCAGCCGCTTGCCCAGGCTGACCGCCTCGTCCTGCGCGTACCCGAGGCTGCGGTAGAAGTCGATGACCTTGCTGTTGCCAGTGCGCACCAGCAGGTTGATCTTGGGGCAGCCGCGCTCGATCAGCAACTGCTCGGCGTGCGCCATCAGGCGGCGGCCGCAATCGCGGCGCTGGTGATCCGGGTGCACCGCCAGGTAGTAGACCCAGCCGCGATGGCCGTCAAAGCCGACCATGGCCGATGCCACCGGGCGGCCCTCCACTTCGCCCACCAGGAACAGCTCGGGCTGCTCGGTCAGCTTGCGGGCAATGTCCTTCTTCGGGTCGTTCCACGGCCGGGTCAGGCCACAGGCTTGCCAGAGGTCGATGATGGCGGCTTCGTCGGTGGCCAGGTAAGGGCGGATCTGCATGCGGATTGATGCGCCGCGGCATGCGGCGGCAATGTTAAGTCCTTGACAGTGTAGCCGCCAAACCTGTGCCAGAATCGTTGCTCAATGTTTGTTCAATCGTTGTTCATCACAAACAAAACAAGCAGGATCAGCCTGCACGGAGACCCCACAATGAGCGAAACGACCACGCACGCCCGCGCCACCTTCAGCCACATGGAACAAGGCACGCGCGAGGACTGGGCGGCGATATCCGCCGAGTTCATGCCCTTCGCGCAGGCGCTGGCCGACCGCGTGCTCGATCACCTGCGGCTGCTCGACGGCGACTGCGGCGGCTTTCCCATCGACCGCCTGACCCACTGCCTGCAGACCGCCACGCTGGCCCACCGCGACGGGCGCGACGAGGAGTACGTGGTATGCGCGCTGCTGCACGATATCGGCGACACGCTCGGCAGCTTCAACCATCCCGACATCGCCGCCGCCATCCTCAAGCCCTTCGTCAGCCCGGAGAATCTGTGGATGGTGGAGAAGCACGGCGTGTTCCAGGGCTACTACTTCTTCCATCACCTGGGCCTGGACCGCAACCTGCGCGAGCAATTCCGCGACCAGCCCGCGCTGTTCGAGCGCACCGCGGAGTTCTGCGCCAAGTACGACGGCGCGGCCTTCATGCAGGACTACGACACGCTGCCGCTGTCGTTCTTCGAGCCGATGGTGCGGCGCGTGTTCGCGCGCCCGCGCAACTCGATGTACGTGAAGGAGAACGAGAGCACGCTGGCGCAGCCGGCCTGAACCTGGCCGCCATAGGTTGACTGAAGGAAGCTGACTGCAGGAAGTTGAATTTCTGTCTTGACGGAAATTTCCGAACAGATAAACTGTCAGGCATGGAACTTCAACCAGTCGCACAACGCTTCGTCCTGCACTGGGGCGAAATGGGCTCAAAGTGGGGCGTCAATCGCACCGTCGCGCAGATTCACGCCCTGCTGTTCCTTGCCGAGCATCCGCTGCCGGCCGAGGAAATCGCCGACACGCTCAACGTCGCACGCTCCAACGTCAGCAACAGCCTGAAGGAGTTGCAGAACTGGAAGCTGATCCGCACCGTGCACATGATGGGCGACCGGCGCGATCACTTCGAGACCATCACCGATGTGTGGGACCTGTTCCGCACCGTGGTACGCGAGCGCAAGCAGCGCGAGTTCGATCCCACTATCGATGCCTTGCACGAATGCGTGAACAATCCCGCGTTCGCCAAGGAGAGCAAGGAAGTGCAAAAGCGCATCATCGCCACCTTGCAGCTGATGGAAACGCTGGGCAGCTGGGGCGACGAAATGCTGCGCCTCTCGCCCGATACCCTGGTCAAGGTGATGAAGCTCGGCGCGCGTATCCAGAAGCTGGTACGCGGCGACCAGCGCGCCCGCGAAGCCGGCAAGTAGCACGGGCATGAAAAGCAGGCCGCCGCGGTGGCCGCTTTTTTTGACCAGATATTTCTCTTAAGACAGAAATTAATGTAAATAAGGATGCTTGAGATGGACCCCACCAGCGGCACGCTCTACACCGTCATCCTCAACCTGCTGATCGCGCAGGGATTGATGGGTGCCTTCGATACCGTCTGGCATCACGAACTGCGCTGCGCCTTGCCGCAGCAGCACAACGCCGCGCCGGAGCTGCGCCTGCACGCGATCCGGGCGGTGCTGTACGGCGTGCTGTTTGGCGGCCTGGCTTGGTTTGCCTGGGGCGGCGCCTGGCTGGTGCCGCTATGGGCCATCGTTGCCATCGAGATCCTGCTCACGCTGCGCGACTTCGTGGTGGAAGACCAGACCCGCAGCCTGCCGCCGAGCGAGCGGGTGACACATACCGTGCTGGCCATCAACGGCGGCGTGATCTTTGGCCTGCTGGCCTGGCATTCGCAAGCCTGGTGGGAACTGCCATCGGGCCTGCACTTCCATCCGCAAGGCTGGCAAAGCTGGGTGCTGAGCGTGTTCGCGCTCGGCGTGGCCGCCTCCGGCGTGCGCGATGCGTTCGCAAGCCGCTCGCTGGCGGCCCGCGCCGGTGCTGCGCCGTCGTTCGATTTCGCTGGCGCCGATCCCTCCCGGCGCGCGCAATTGTTCCTGCTGACCGGCGGCACCGGCTTTATCGGGCAGGCACTGGTGCGCTCGCTGCTGGCCGATGGCCATCGGGTGACGATCTGGGCGCGCAACCCGCGCGTGGCTGCACAGTTGTTCGACGGCCGCGCCGCATGCGTCGGCTCGCTGGCGCAGATCGATCCGGCCGTGCGCTTCGATGTGGTGATCAACCTTGCCGGCGCGCCGATCCTCGGCCCGCGCTGGAGTGCCGCGCGCAAGCGCAGCCTGGTGGAAAGCCGAGTGGGCACCACGCGCGCGCTGGCAGCGTGGCTGGCCGCCGCGGCGCACCGGCCGCGCCTGATGATCAATGGCTCGGCGGTGGGCTTCTACGGCATCCAGGGTGACGACGACCTGAGCCAGCGTACGGAGGCCAGCGCGCCGCAGGACATCTTTGCCTCGCAGTTGTGCCAGCAGTGGGAGGACGCGGCCCGCGCCGTGACGCCGCTGGGCATCCCGCTAGCCATCCTGCGCCTTGGCGTGGTCTATGGCCATCAAGGCGCGCTGCCCGCCATGCTGATGCCGGTGTGGCTCGGCCTCGGCGGCCCGATGGGCAGCGGCCGGCAAGCGCAGAGCTGGGTACACATCCACGACGTGCTAGGCGTGATCGCCTGGCTCTGCCGGGGCGACGCCGCGCAAGCCGCCCCGGCGGCCGTCGCCACCTATAACCTGGTCGCGCCGGATACCCCGAGCCAGGCCGGGTTTGTGCGCGCGGCGGCTACGCTGCTGCGCCGGCCCGCCTTCATGCCCACGCCCGCATGGCCGATGCGGCTGGCGTTGGGCGAGCAGGCCACGCTGCTGCTCGACGGGCTGCGCGTGGCGCCGGCGCGCCTGCAGCAGGAGGGCTACGCCTTCCGCTTCCCGACCCTGCAACTGGCGCTGGAGGACCTGCTTGGCAACGGGCGGGCACGTCGATGAACACGTTAGCCGCGCATGGCACGGACGCTGGCCCGCAAAGCCTGTACGGGACCATGCTGGGTGCCGCCCTTGCCAGCCTGCCGCCGGTGCTGCAGCGCGTGCACCGTGCCGAGGGCGTGCACCTGCGCGGCACGCTAAGAGTGCGCTGGAGCGCGCGGCGCTGGCTGCGCGCGCTGATGCGGCTGTCGGCGCTGCCCCGGCCCACGGCGGCGGCGCCGACCCTTGTGACCATCTCGCCGGAGCCCGCCGGCGAGCGCTGGCACCGCAGCATCGGCGGGCACATCGTGGCGAGCCGCATGCGGCTCGCGCGCGCCGGGCAGGTGACGGAACGCATGGGGCCGCTGGCAATCGTGCTGGCAACGCGTGTCGATGGCACCGGCCGGCTGTGGCAGGCCAGCCGCGGCGTCAGCCTGTTCGGCCTGACCGTGCCGTGGCTGCACGTGCTGGCCAGCGAACGCGCACGGGATGCGCACAGCTATCGCTGCGACGTGCGCATATGGGCGCCACGCCTGGGCTACCTGCTGCGCTATGACGGCGTGCTGACCATCCGCGACCCTGAACTTGAACCTGAATCCGAACCTGAATCCGAACCCGATACTTACCTGGAGAATGTGCCGTGAAGTCCAACCCAACCATCGGGCGCCATGCGTCCGTCAGCCTGCCCCGCGTACCGGCGTGGATGCCCGCCGTACTGCGGCTGGCAGCCGTCTATAACCTGCTCTACGCGATTGCGCTGAGCCTGTGGCCGTCGCAGATCTTCGACTGGCTGGGCATGCCGGCCACGCCCGACGCCATGATCCGCTGCATCGGCATGATGGTGGGTGTCTACGCACTGGGCTACTGGATCGCGGCGCAGGACATGCTGCGCTACTGGCCGCTGGTGGTGGTGGGACTGGTGGGCAAGACCCTGGGGCCGCTGGGCTTCTTGCATGGCGCGCTGACCGGCGTCTTCGAATGGCGCAGCGGCTTGTTCGTGCTGTGCAGCGACCTGATCTGGTGGGTGCCGTTCTGGGGGATGACGCTGTTCGCATTGAAGCATCGGGACCGCTGATATTGCTGCGTCAGCCCTATCTTTACCCCTGCTTTTGCGCAATCCCCAAGCAAAAGCAGAAATTTCCTACTCTTTTATCGCACCGTGTTGGGTATAGATTGAGGCACCCCGAATGTAACCTATAGGAGGTGCACTTTTATGGCGCTGCCCAACACGCCCTTTCGCCCATGCGGGCACGTTCTGCATACCCGGCCAGCGCTGTTCGTGCTGATCAACTACGCGCCGGGGGAAGGCCAGCCGGACTGGTGCAACGCGTCCTGCGAATTCGTGGAGGAGGGCAATGCCGATGCCGGCTCGGCACTGGCCGTCCATATCTCGCCCTTTGACGCTCTGCTGAACGCGGCGTTCGTGTCCAGCCCGGGCAAGCCGTATCACGTCGTGCCTGCGGCGGCTTTCGATCCCCGGACGCTGATCCGGGATGGCGGCGGAAAGCTCCATATCAACCTGCACTGCGGCTGGGCTGCGAGCGATGGGCGCATCGTGGTCCGGCGCAAAGGCGCGCTCGCCAGCGTTTGCATGGTGCAGACCGAAGAGATCCCCCCAGCGCGGCGCGATGCCATCGACCTCGAGATCGACCAGCAAGGCATTGCCAGGTACGAACGCCTGCGCGAACACGCCGGGCTCTTCGCGCACGCGGATGCGCATTGCCTGCTGGACGCCTGGACGGAGCAGCAGCGGCATCAGGCCGTGGCGCTGGCCATACAGCGCATGCCAGGAACGGTCCCCGCGGGCGCGCAGATCAACCAGGTTGCCCTCTACGACCCAGAAGCCGCGCAATGGCACTTCGTGCCCATCGAGGTTTTCTTCGGAGAACCGGTCCGCAAGGTGAATGCCTGAATGGTCGGCTTCAGGTTGATGACCGTAGCCCCAGGTCGGCGTCGAGGGGGACTTTGCCACCTGCCCGGTGTGCACGAGCGGTGGCGCTGTCACCAACGATTGCTATCCGGCCTTCAGCCTGATGGACAAGCAGATCCTGGTGGAAGGCGCACGCTTCAACTGCAAGTGTGCCGTCAAGCCGTTCGTCATCGCCTCGCAGAACACCTTCACGATTCACGTGACGCGTGGAGGTCGCACGCCTGTGCCGACGCATAGCGCTGCCGCCGCGCCGGTGGAGGCATCGAACAAACTGGTGGAGGGGGCGCCCCAGTCAACGTCGGAAGACGATCCCACGCTGATCTGCCAGAACATGAGCAACGCGGAGTTCTATTCCACGATGAACCGGCTGCGCGACAAGGCTGTGCGCCTGATGGGTGATCGACTGGTCGAGTCGGACCGGTGGAACCGGGCGGATCAGGACAAGGTCAGGCTTTGGTTTGGCAATGCGAGGGAGGATACGCGGCAAACGTTGCGTGACGGGCTGGCCCGGATGCGGGAGATCATGCGTGGGCTGACTGACAGGAACTATGAGCGCCAAACAAAGGAAGCGCTCGCCCGGGTTGGGTGCGTGCCGCGCGCGAAGGGTGATGAGATTCCAGCGGCCGCCTCCATCTGCAAGCCGGACGGGACGTATTCAATTTTTATTGGACACCTTTTCTGCACGATGCCGGATGAGGCTAATCGAAATAATGTTACTCCATCGGCCAATGATTCCAAACTAACGACTTTGATTCATGAGGTGTCGCATTTTCCATCTGCAATGAATACGGAGGATTCATGGAGCAATATCAAGTGGGCACAAAAGCAGGCTGCTCGTGATAAGTTCTGCCTGAATAATGCGGATAGTATCGCTGCCTATGTTGCAAACATTCCAAATTGGGATGGATTGACGCCGGTATGGAGGCCATAGTGAAACAGCTACTCGTTGCGACTGTATTCTTGTTTTCACTTCCCACAATGGGGTGCACCTTGGGGTATGTTGACTACGAGCCCGTGTTTTCAAATGGTCGATCTGATCTATCGGCAAGTGAGGTCATGCGTCTGGCAAATTGGCGGGCGCAACTTAGACTGTGGCTCCCGAGTGGAGGGAAGTATCTGGTCTATGTTCGCCAGAATGCGCGCGTAGGTGTGTCAGCCAAGCTGGCGGAGCAGAGGCGAAAAAACCTGTTGTCTACGCTTTCGAATATGGGTATCGACAAGGTGGACATTGAGGAATCAGCTGTCCGTAGATTTAGCGACGGCCTGAGGCCAGGTCCGGAACTGCGCCACCTCACCAATGTTGCGGAGATTTCAATCATCCCGCGCTGCCCCCATCCGTGCTGTCCTGGGCCACAACCAATTGATGCGAAACAAGCTGATCGGGGGAATCATGACCAACGGAAATAGACCAGGATCGGTGAGTTCGTATCGGCGGTGGGTCGGATGTGCCATGCTGGCGATGTGCCTGTCGAATAGCGTGGCCTTCGCTTGCAGTCCACGCGTGAAGGGAGTAGACCTTCAGTTCCCGAAGAATGTACACACGCTGAATGCCAGTGTGGCACTCAAGCTTGGGACTTGGCTCGCGGACCTGCGGGTTCACTACCCGAACTACGACTATTTCTTCATTGCGGCATATCTGGTCGGTGGCGATACCGGTGGGAGGCGACTTGTCAGCGCGCGTGCCGAGACAGTTCGCCACTTTCTTGTCAGCCGGGGATTCAATCCCACAAGGATTCATACCAGCGCAAGGGCAACGTTCCTGGATGATCCCGCAATGGGGGAGTCAGGTCGCGCGGTAGGGGTCGATTTTCTTCCTGCGTGCCCGCATGCCTGTTGCGACATGCCTACTCATAGGGTGAAGTTCACCGGGTTGCCGATGCCAGAAGATACCGGCATCGCTCACCAGTAAGGGCCAGGTTTGGCCGTCAGCGGACGGAAAAGTCGGTCAATGCGATTCAGGCGCTGCGGGACGAAGGACACTGAGTTCCGCATAACGAGTGCACAGTGCCATCTTGCCGTGCGAAGCAAGAATTGGCTCCGACAGCAGCCGCGCCGGAAACAAAAAAACCCCACATTTCCGAAAAATGTGGGGCCCGACAGCAACCGGAGCGCCCCTTCGCGGCAGCGCCCCGTTCAACCTAAAACTCAAGCCACCTGCTGCGCCGACTCCGGATGCCGGAACTGCTCCAGCAGCGCCGTCCAGCGCGTACGCACCTTCGCCAGGTTGTCGTCCTTGACGTGCCCGAAGCCGCGAATGTCGTCCGGCAGGCTGGCCAGCGTGATCGCGGTTGCATGGTTGGCCGCGCTCAGGCCGCTCGTCAGCTCCTCCAGCAACGCACGATACTCGCCGATCAGGGCGCGTTCGGTGCGGCGCTCGGCGGTCTTGCCGAACACATCGAACACGCCGCCGCGCAGGCCTTTGAGCTTGGCCAGCACGCCGAAGAGCTTCATGGTGGAGGGGCCGAAGCGGCGCTTCACAAGATGCCCCTTCTCGTCGCGCTTGGCCATCAGCGGTGGCGCCAGCCAGAAATTAAGCTGATAGTCGCGCCCGGGCTCGCCTTCGAACTGGTTGCGCAGCTTGTCGAGGAAGACGGGATCGGTATAAAGGCGCGCGACTTCATACTCGTCCTTGTAGGCCATCAGCTTGGACAAGTTGCGTGCCGCCGCTTCGGTCAGCGGCAGCGGCTTGCCACTGCCAACCAGTGCGCTTTCCGCTGCGCGCACACGGTTCACCGCGTCGCGGAAGACCTGCGCGTAAGCGGCATCCTGATAGGCAGTGAGGTGCTCGGCGCGGTGTGCGATCAGCTTTTCCAGCAAGGCGCCGGACGAGGTGGGCAGCTTGACCACTTCCGCGCCTTCGGCGGTGTTGCGCAGCTTGCCGGTGAGCGACAGCACGTGCTCCGGGTCGTGCGCCATGTGGCGGCCCCAGTCGAAGGCGGCCTTGTTCTTTTCCACCGCAGTGCCGTTGAGCTCGATGGCGCGCACCAGCGCGTCCAGCGATAGCGGCAGCCAGCCCTTTTGCCAGGCGTAGCCCAGCACCAGCGGGTTGGTGAAGATGGCGTCGCCGATCAGCGCCACGGCCAGGCCGCTGGCGTTGATGAAGTCGCAAGCTTCGCCCACTGCGTTGCGCACATCCTGTTCCGCCGACAGGCCGGGGAACTGCCACTTGGGATTCTTGATGAACTCGGCGGTCGGCGTCTGTGCCGTGTTGACGATGGCGCGCGTGCGTCCTACCTGGGTCTTGGAGATGACATCGTCGGTGGCGCTGACGATGGCATCGCAGCCAATCACCAGGTCCGCTTCGCCCATGGCGATGCGGGTGGCGTGGAGCTGGTCCGGGTGCGCGGCAATCTGCACGTGCGAGAGCACCGCGCCGCCCTTTTGCGCCAGGCCGGCCATGTCGAGCACGGTTACGCCCTTGTTTTCCAGGTGCGCGGCCATGCCGAGCAGGCCGCCGATGGTGACCACGCCGGTGCCGCCCACGCCCGTGACCAGCACGCCGTAGGGATGCTCAAGGCCGGGCAGTGCCGGTTGCGGCAAGGCCGGCAGGTTGTCCATCGACACGCCGTGGCGCTCGGGCTTCTTCACCTGTGCGCCTTCTGCCGTGACGAAGCTCGGGCAGAAGCCGTTGACGCACGAGAAGTCCTTGTTGCAGGACGACTGGTTGATCTGCCGCTTGGTGCCAAGCTCCGTTTCCAGCGGCTCCACCGACAGGCAGTTCGACTTCACCGAGCAATCGCCGCAGCCTTCGCAGACCGCGTCGTTGATGAAGGCGCGCTTGGCCGGATCGGGGTAGGTGCCGCGCTTGCGGCGCCGGCGCTTTTCGGTGGCGCAGGTCTGGTCGTAGATCAGGATGGTGGCGCCGGGCACCTCGCGCAGTTCGCGCTGGATCTTGTCGAGCTCGTCGCGGTGGTGCACTTCCACGCCTTGCGGCAGCTTGATGGCGGCGCTGTATTTTTCCGGCTCGTCGGTGACGACGACGATCTTCTTCGCGCCCTCGGCTGCCACCTGGAAGGCCACATCCTGCACCGACAGCTTGCCGTCGATCGGCTGGCCGCCGGTCATGGCGACGGCGTCGTTGTAGAGGATCTTGTAGGTGATGTTGACGCCTGCCGCGATCGATGCGCGAATCGCCAGCAGGCCGGAGTGGAAGTAGGTGCCGTCGCCCAGGTTGGCGAACACATGCTTGTCGCCGGCGAAGGGCGCTTGCCCGATCCATGCCACGCCTTCGCCGCCCATCTGGCTGAAGGTGCTGGTGCTGCGGTCCATCCACACCGTCATGTAATGGCAGCCGATGCCGGCCAGCGCGCGCGAGCCTTCGGGCACGTTGGTCGACGTATTGTGCGGGCAGCCCGAGCAGAACCAGGGCTTGCGCTCGGCCGCCACGCGCGGCACGGCCATGGCTTTTTCCTTGGCCTCGATCACCGCGATGCGCGCGGCAATGCGGGCGCGCACGTCCGACGGCAGTTCGGACTTTTCGAGCCGCGTGGCGATGGCGCGCGCGATGATGGCGGGCGACAGTTCATAGTGCGCCGGCAGCAGCCAGTTGCTCTGCGGGATCGACCATTCGCCGCCTGCGTTGTCTTTTTCGTCAAACTTGCCGTAGACCTTGGGGCGCACATCGTCGCGCCAGTTGTACAGCTCTTCCTTGAGCGCGTACTCCATGATCTGGCGCTTTTCCTCGACCACCAGGATTTCCTGCAGGCCTTCGGCAAAGGCGCGCGCGCCATGCGCTTCCAGCGGCCACACGCAGCCCACCTTGTACAGGCGGATGCCGATGCGCGCGCAGGTCTCGTCGTCCAGGCCCAGGTTGGCCAGCGCCTGGCGCGTGTCGAGATAGGCCTTGCCGCCCGTCATGATGCCGAAGCGGGCGTGCGGCGAATCGATCTCGATGCGGTCGATCTTGTTGGCGCGCACATAGGCCAGGCCGGCGTACCACTTGTAGTCCAGCAGGCGCGCTTCCTGTTCCAGCGGCGGATCGGGCCAGCGGATATTGAGGCCGCCCGGCGGCAGGATGAAATCCTGCGGCAGCACGATTTCCACGCGATGCGGATCCAGTTCCACCGATGCCGATGACTCCACCACATCGGTCACGCATTTCATCGACACCCACAGGCCGGAGTAGCGGCTCATGGCCCAGGCATGCAGGCCGTAGTCGAGGTACTCCTGCACGTTCGAGGGATAGAGCACCGGCAGGCCGCAGGCCTTGAAGATGTGCTCGGACTGGTGCGCCAGCGTGGACGATTTGGCGGCGTGATCGTCGCCCGCCAGCACCAGCACGCCGCCGTGCTTCGAGGAGCCGGCGGAGTTGGCGTGCTTGAACACGTCGCTCGTGCGGTCCACGCCCGGGCCCTTGCCGTACCACATGCCGAACACGCCCTCGAACTTGGCGTCCGGATACATATTCACCTGCTGCGAGCCCCATACCGAGGTGGCAGCCAGGTCTTCATTCAATCCCGCCTGGAACACGATGTCGTGCGCGGCCAGATGCTGCTTGGCCTTCCATAGCGACTGGTCCAGCGCGCCTAGCGGGGAGCCACGGTAACCAGAGATAAAGCCAGCCGTGTTCAGGCCGGCGGCGCGGTCGCGCTCGCGCTGCAGCATCGGCAGGCGTACCAGCGCCTGCGTGCCGCTGATATATACGCGGCCACGCTCCAGCGTGTATTTGTCTTCCAGGGAAACGTTTGCGAGCGCGCGGCGGATGGCGTCGCTGACCGGAGGGGTCAGGGGGGCATTCATAGGTGCTCCTCTATGGGGCATGCAGTCGGGATCACCGACTCACTTCAGTTGTGGGCGACCGTATGCCGCCTCTTGTGAAGGCGGAAAACGACCGTGTCTCGTTGCAGCATGGTAGCACCGCCCCCAAGGGGGCGGCACCTTGCGACGCAGCAAAAAGCGCGCCCGACACAGGCGTGCTTTCCCGAATGGACACGCTTCGCGTGTACACTGCGTTGCAAACAGGTTTACGCAACAAACGGGCAGATGCGGACCGTGCGCCATATCTTCAGGGATTGTGCCCCGGTGCAACCCGCCCCATCCGAGGCCGACCGGCCTCCAGGACCCAACATGACTATTTCCTCCCGCCAGGGCACTGCGACCCTGGCTGTGCTGATCGACGCCGACAATGCGGCGCCCGCCATCGTCGAAGGCCTGCTGGCCGAAGTCGCCAAGTACGGCGTAGCCGCCGTCAAGCGGATCTACGGCGACTGGACCAAGCCCAACCTGGCCGGCTGGAAGGAGCGCCTTCTGTCGCACTCCATCCAGCCGATCCAGCAGTTCCGCTACACGGTCGGCAAGAACGCCACCGACAGCGCGATGATCATCGACGCGATGGACCTGCTGTACACGGGCCGCTTCGACGGCTTCTGCATCGTCTCCAGCGACAGCGATTTCACCCGCCTGGCCTCGCGCATCCGCGAGCAGGGCCTGACCGTGTACGGCTTTGGCGAACGCAAGACGCCCAAGCCCTTCGTCACGGCCTGCGACAAGTTCATCTTTGCCGACGTGCTGCGCAGCGACGTGGACACCGACACCGACACCGATACGGAAGCCGACGGCGCCGCCGCGCCCGCGCGCAAGCGCAACAGCGGCGAACTGCGCCAGGATTCGCGCCTGGTGCGCCTGCTGCAAAGCGCCTCGCAAGCGGTCTCCGACGAAGACGGCTGGGCCACGCTTGGCGGCATGGGTAACCACATCGCCAAGCAGGCACCCGAGTTCGACTCGCGCAACTACGGCTACGGCAAGCTCTCCGAACTGGTAGCTGCCACGGGCCTGTTCGAGGTCGAGACCCGCAACGGCAACAACAACAAGACGCTGTGGGTGCGCCTGAAGCGCCGTTCCAAGTCCGGCGAAGCCGAGCCCCGCCAGGGCGACGAGCGCCAGGCTGAGAACCGCCAGCCCGAAAGCCGCCAGCCCGAGAACCGCCAGCCCGAGAACCGCCAGGGCGAGAACCGCCAGGGCGAGAGCCGTCAGAGCGAGAATCGTCAAGGCGAGAACCGCCAAGGCGAGAGCCGTCAGAGCGAGAACCGTCAGGGCGAGAACCGTCAGGGCGAGAACCGTCAGGGCGAGAACCGTCAGGGCGAGAACCGTCAGGGCGAGAACGCCCAGGCAGAAAGCCCCCAGGCTGAGAACCGCGAGAACCGTGACAACCGCGAGCGGCGCGAGAGTCGCCGCAACAAGCGGCGTGGTGGCGATCGCCAGCCTTTCCCGCAGCAACAAGGCTCACGGCCGGAGCGTGCGCAACAGGCTGCACTGCCTGTGCAGCCCGCGCCGGTGCCCGAATTTGCAGCTCCGGCTCCCGTTAGCGAAACCGCCCCGTCGTTCGTGGTCGATCCGATGGACGTGCTGGAGCGCGCGGAGCAGTCTTACAACGGCGCCGAGTCCGAGGACGAGCAGGACGACGCCGATGCTGGCGAAAACGGCGAATCGAACGGTGGCCGCCGCCGCAAGCCGCCCAAGCCCGAGGTCACGCTGAGCGAGATCCCGTGGCCGATCGACAGCTCGATCTTCGTGGCACCGTCGTCCACCGTGGTGGCGGCGGTTGTCGAAGCCGCTGAGTTCATCGAGATTGTCGAGGTGGCGCCGGTTGTGGAAGCGGTTGAGGTTGCCGAGGTCGTCGAAGTCGTCGATGTCGCTCCGGTTGTGGAAGCCGCCGAGGTGGTCGAGGTTGCCGAGCCGGTCGAGCCCGTGGCTGAAGTCAAGGCGAAAGCCAAGGCCCCGGCCCGCGCGAAGAAGACCGCTGCACCCGCCAAGAAGGCTGCGGCACCGGCCAAAAAGGCAGATGCAGCCGCCAAGAAAGCGGAAGCACCAGCCAAAAAGACCGCTGTAGCCGCCAAGAAGGCTGCTGCGCCGGCCAAGAAGGCCGCCGCTCCCGCCAAAAAGGCTGCGCCCGCAGCCAAGAAGGCAGCCGCTGCCGCGCCGGCCAAGCGCGCACCGAAGAAGACGGCGAAGGCTGCTGAATAAGCCACACTCGTCAGAACGCAAAACGGCGCCGCAAGGCGCCGTTTTGCATTTCGGCGGCTTGCGCCGCCAGCCGCATGACTACCGTACCAACTGGTTGATCTCGATGATCGGCATCAGCACCGCCAGCACGATCAGCAGCACCACCACGCCCATGCTGAGGATCAGCAGAGGCTCGAGCAGGCTGGTGAGGAACAGCGTGCGGCGCTCCAGCTCCGCGCCTTCGCCCTGCGCCGCACGCTCCAGCATGATCGGCAGGTTGCCGGTGGCTTCGCCGGAGCGGATCAAATGCACCAGCACGGAAGGAAACTGGTTCTGTGCTGCCAGTGCGCGCGCCAGCGATGCGCCTTCGCGCACCCGCGTGGTGGCGTCATCCACATTCGCCTTGAGCGCCTCGTTGGTCAGCGTTTCCCCGGCTGCCTGCAGGCTGCGCAGGATTGGCACGCCAGCGGATACCAGGATGGCGAGCGTGCTGGCGAAGCGTGCGGTGTTATAGCCGCGGATCAGCTTGCCGACCAGCGGCGCGGTCAGCAGCCAGCGGTGCCACTCCAGGCGCACACCGGGCTGGCGCAGCAGGCTGCGTATGCCCAGGCTCACCGCCACGATGAACGCCAGCGCGGCCCACCACCAGTTGCGCACGAAATCCGACAGCGCCAGCATGATGATGGTCAGCGTCGGCAGCTTCTGCTTGGTGTTGGCGAAGACGCTCACCACCTGCGGCACCACATAGGACAGCAGGAAGATCACGATGGCGAACGCCACCACGGTGACGATGGCGGGGTAGGTAAAGGCCAGCCGGATCTTGGCGGTGAGCGAGTTGCGCGTCTCGATATAGTCCGCCAGCTTCTCCAGCACCAGGCCGAGGTGGCCCGAGTGCTCGCCGGCGGAAACCAGCGCGCGGTAGATATCCGGAAAATCGCGCGGATGGTGCAACAGCGCCACCGAGAGCGAGCTGCCGCCGACTACGTCCGCGCGGATGCCGGCCAGCAGCTCGTGCACATAGCTGCGCTCGGCCTGGTCGGCCAGCGCCGCCAGTGCTTCGTCCAGCGGCAGGCCAGCCACGATCAGGCTGGCGAGCTGGCGCGTGAACAGCGCTTGCTCTTGCGTGGAGAGCCGGCGCACGAAGGCAGCGGTGCTGCTTTTCTGCACGCCGCCGACGCCTGCCAGCGGATCCACATTGAGCGGTGTCAGGCCGCGCGCGCGCAACTGGCCGCGGGCCTGCTTTGGGCTGTCGGCTTCGATGACGCCGCGATCGGTCTTGCCGGCGGCGTCGACGGCCTCGTAACGATAGGCTGGCATGTCTCTGGGCCCGCCCTTAGTCGCGCGTGACGCGCAAGACTTCTTCCAGCGCGGTCGCGCCCGAGTCGATCCAGCGCTGCGCATCGCGGCGCATGGTGTGCATGCCGCGCTCCAGGGCCACCTTCTTGATTTCGGATTCGGCCGACTGGCGGTGGATCATGGTGCGGATCTCGTCATCCACGCTGAGCAGCTCGTACACGCCCATGCGCCCCTGGTAGCCCGAGTGGCCGCATTTGTCGCAGCCCACCGCATGCCACACGCGTTGCAGCGGTTTGCCTTGCGCCAGCAGCACGTCGGCTTCGTCGGGTGTGACTTCGATCACTTCCTCGCGCTTGCAGTGCTGGCACAGCCGGCGTACCAGCCGCTGCGCCAGCACGCCGAGCAGCGAAGACGACAGCAGGAAGGGCTCGATGCCCATATCGACCAGCCGCGTCACCGCCGAAGCCGAGTCGTTGGTGTGCAGCGTGGCCAGCACCAGGTGGCCCGTCAGCGAGGCCTGCACCGCGATCTGCGCGGTTTCCAGGTCGCGGATTTCGCCGATCATCACCACGTCCGGATCCTGGCGCAGGATGGCCCGCAGCGCCTTGCCGAAGGTCATGTCGATGCGCGGGTTGACCTGGGTCTGGCCAATGCCGTCGAGGTCGTACTCGATCGGGTCTTCCACCGTCATGATGTTGGTGGTGCGCGAATCGAGCCGCGACAGCGCGGCGTACAGCGTGGTGGTCTTGCCCGAGCCGGTCGGCCCGGTCACCAGCACGATGCCGTGCGGCTGGCGGATCAGGTGATCGAAGCCGCCCAGCGTGCCCGGCGCCATGCCGAGCTTGGCGAGATCCAGGCGGCCGGCTTCCTTGTCGAGCAGACGCAGCACCGCGCGCTCGCCGTGGCCGGTGGGCAGCGTGGAGACGCGCACGTCCACGGGACGCCCGCCCACGCGCAGCGTGATGCGGCCGTCCTGCGGCAGGCGCTTTTCCGCAATGTCGAGCTGCGCCATGATCTTGATGCGCGAGATCAGCGCGCCGTGCAGCGCCTTCTTCGGGCGCACCACGTCGCGCAGCGTGCCGTCCACGCGGAAGCGCACCACCGAGGATGACTCGAACGGCTCGATGTGGATATCGGAGGCGCCTTCGCGCGCGGCCTGGGTGAGCAGCGCGTTGATCATGCGGATGATGGGGGCGTCGTCCTCGGACTCCAGCAGGTCTTCCACGGCGGGAATGTCCTGCATCAGCCGCGACAGGTCGACTTCGCCCTCCACTTCGCCAACCACCTGCGCGGCGCTGCCGCTGTCCTGGCGGTTGTAGGCCTCGGACATGGCGAGCTCCAGCGCATCGGGCTCCAGCACGCGCAGGCGCAGCGGCCCGTGCACGCGTGCCACTTCGGCCAGCGCTGCGGGCGAGGTGGCGCGGCTGACCCACACCTCCAGGCCGTCGGTGCGCTGGTGCGCGATCAGCAGGCGGGCCTCGCGCGCGAAGCCGTAGGTGACCAGGCGCGCGGCGACGGTCGACGGCGGCTCCAGCGGCTCGTCGGGCATGGCGGCGGGGGCGATGCTTGTGGCCATGGCGAGTCTCAGTTCACCGGGCGGACGGCGTCCACCGTGGCGTTGCCGAGATTGACGCCCGGCGGCAGCGGCGTGCCGTTGGCCGCGGGTGCCTGGGCCTGCGGTTGCCTTTGCTGTTGCTGTTGCGATTGCGGCAGCGTCTGCTCCAGCGGCAGTGGACCCGGCACCGGCCCGCGCGAGCGCGGATCGACGAACGGCGCCATGGGCGCGTCCGCCGGCGGCAGGATCGGCGTATTGCCGTCGCGCACCATGATGTTGGGCGAGGCGAAGCCCTGCTGCAGGCCACGCATATAGTCGTAGCGGTCCTGCGTCAGGCGGTCGGTGGCGCCGGCGGTGCGCATCACGTACGGGCGCAGGAACACCAGCAGGTTGGTCTTGCCGCGGTTCTTGTTTTCGTAGCGGAACAGCCCGCCGATCCACGGCAGGTCGCCCAGGCCCGGCACCTTCTGCACGCCGTCGCCGTAAGTGTCCTCGATCAGGCCGCCCAGCACGATGATCTGGCCGTCGTCCACCAGCACGTTGGTCTCGATCGAGCGCACATTGGTGGTCGGGCCCTGGGTGAGGGCGGCAGTGCCCTGCACCACGGACGACGATTCCTGGTAGATCTGCATCTTCACCAGGCCGCCGTCGGTGATCTGCGGCTTGACCCGCAGCGTGATGCCGACGTCCTTGCGGTCGAAGGTCTGGAATGGCGTGACTGACGCTGAACTGCCGGTCTGCGCGTAGGAGCCGGTGGTGACCGGGATATTCTGCCCGATCAGGATCTTGGCTTCCTCGTTCTCCAGCGTGATCAGGTTGGGCGTGGACAGCAGGTTGACGCTGCCGTCGGCGCCAAGCGCGTGCAGCAGCGCGCCCAGGCCCATCGCCCGGTTGACGATGCCCAGGTTCAGGCCGGCCAGGTCGGGCACCAGGCCCGAGACCGACGGAATGGCGGCGGCGCCGCCCGCGTTGATCGCGGCGGCAGCGCCCGTCAGGTTGATGATGTTCTGGCCGCCCGTGCCGAAGTTGGTGCCGGCAAAGACGTTGGTGTTGCTGTTGCGCGAGTTGAGCAGGCCCTGCCACTGGATGCCCAGCTGGCCGGTCTGGGTGGACGAGACTTCCACGATCATCGACTCGATATAGACCTGCGCGCGGCGGGCGTCCAGATCTTCGATCACCGCACGCAGGTTGCGGTAGACGGGCTCGCTGGCCGTGATGATCAGCGAGTTGGTGGCCGGATCGGCCTGGATGATGCCGCCGGTGGTCGGCAACGTGTTGGTGGCGAACGAGTTAGCGAAGGCCGAGCTGCCGCCACCGGATCCCGAGCCGCTGCGCGAGCTTCCAGTGCTGCCACCCGTGTATTGGCCGGTGTTGGGCGTCGAGGTGTTGAGCAGGCCGGTGCCGCCGGCGACACCCGCCGCGCCGGTTGCGCCCTGCGTGCCGGACTGGCTGGTGTTGAAGGAGCTGTCGGCCGCGACGATGGCGCGCAGCGTCTGCGCCAGCTTGGTGGCTTCCGCGTTCTTCAGGGGCACCACCCAGATATTGCCGGGGCGCGCATAGGGCTGGTCGAGCTTGTCGATCAACTGGCGCGCTTGCTGCAGCCGTGCCCGGCTGGAGGCACGGATCATCAGCGAATTGCTGCGCGGCTCCGCCACCACCGAGGTGCGCAGGCTGGCGTCGGCGCCTGCCACGGCCCCGCCAGCAGCGCCGGCGGAACCCGGGTCCAGCAGCTTTTGCAGCACCAGCGCGGTATCGCTGGCGATGGCATTCTTGAGCGGCACGAGTTCGACCTCGCCGGAGGCCGGCGCGTCGATGGCGGCGATGATGCGGCCCAGGCGCTGCAGGTTCTCGGCGTAGTCGGTGATGACCAGCGTGTTGTTGGCTGGGTAGGCGGTGATGGTGTTGTTCGGCGCGATCATCGGGCGCAGCACCGGCACCAGGTTGTTGGCCGACTCATAGTTGAGGCGGAACACCTGGGTCACCACCTGGTCGCCGCGGGACCTGCCGCTGCCGACCACGATGGGCGAGCCCTGCAGCTTGGCGTCGGCTTCCGGCACCACCTTGGTGAAGCCGTTGCTCTCGACCATCGCATAGCCTTGCATGCGCAGCACCGAGCCCAGCGTTTCCAGCGCCTGCGAGCGCGACACCGGCTGCTCGGTCACCAGGTTCACCGAGCCTTTCACGCGCGGGTCGATGACGAAGTTCTTGCCGGTCGCCTGTCCCACCGCCTTCACCACCGATTCCAGGTCGGCATTGACGAAGTTGAGCACGACCTGGTCGCGGCTGCGCGGGGTCAGGTCGGGCGGCTGGCCTGGCTGGGCCGCCGGCTGGCTCGGTTGCTGGGCCCACAGCGGCGCGGGTGCCAGCAGGGAGAGGCCGCATAGCAGCGCGGTGGCGCGGGCGCAGCGGGTCTTGAGCGAAGGTCGAAGGGCTTGGGTTTTCATATTCGGTTCCGGGCTGCGGGCATCGGCGCGAAGGTTTCGCGCCGATGCCGGGGTCAGAAGCGCAGCCGTGTCACATTGTCCTCACGTCGTCCCAGCAGGCTCAACAGGCCCACCAATTGCGTAGCGGCGTCGGGGTCGGCATCGGCCGTGCCCTCGAAGCGCGCCTGGCGGCCCAGGGTGCCGCTGCCCTGCAGGTGCAGTGGCCCGGCGAGGGTAGTCAGTTGCAGCTTGCCGTCGGCGCCCGACCAGTCGATTTCGGCGCGGTAGCTGCCAAGCGGGCGCACCCGGCTGACGGCCGATGATACTTGGTCAAGGCGTATGGTCAGGTGGCCGGTCATGCCACCCGCGCCACCTGCGCCGCCCGGCTCGCCGGCACGGGCAAAGAACCGGCCTTGCAGGCCGGACCAGTCAATGCGCATCAGCCCGTCGGGGCGCAGGGTATTGAACGGGGCGCCGACGCCTTCGAGCAGCGCTGCCGGCATGCGGATGGCGCCGGCCTGGGCGGTCCAGCCGAGCGGGGTCACCGTCACGGCGACCGGGCCGCTCATGGCCTCGGTATGGCTGACCACCATGCGCAGCGTGCCGCTCAGCAACGGCCAGAAGGCCACTGACCATTGCAGCCGCCCGGGCAGCACCGTGGCGGTCTCGCTGCCAGCGCCGGCCGACAGGGCCAGGGTGGCGCTGCCGTTCCACAGCGAGCCATCGGCATCGGCCAGCAGCACGCGGCGCTGGCTCTGGCTGGCGATGCCGTCGGCGATCCATGCCGCGGGAAATGCCGCCAGCACGGTCAGCGCCACGGTGACGCAGCCAAGCGCCAGCCAGCCCGCGCGTTGCCAGCCACGGGGGCTGGCAACGCGGCGGCGGGCGAGCCTCAGGGCTTCCAGGCGCGCCATCAGCCGCGCCCGCCCGGATTTGCCGCTGGGCCTTGCAGGGTGGCGGTGACGTTCACCAAGGCGGTGGCGCCCACGTAGACGATGCGGGTATCGATCACCTTGAGGCGCTGTTGCTGGCGCACGTCCTGCAGCCAGCTCACCACGGAGCCGAAGGGCACCTTGTCGAGCTGCACCTGCACGCTGTTGTCGCCGGTGCCATTGAGGCGGGTGGCCTTGAGCCCGTGCTGGGCAAGGCTCTCCTGCAAGGCCTGGTTGAGCGCCTCGCCGCGCAGCGACGGGGCCGGGCTGGCTGCCAGGCCGCGCGCTTCCTGCGCCAGCGTTTCCATCTCCGCCGAGTCGCTGCGCAGCTGCGGCAGGCTGCGCAACAGCTTGTCGCGGCCGTCGGCGGCGGGCTCCCAGAGTACGGTGTAGCCGATCACCAGCGCCAGCACGGCGCTGCCGCCGGCCAGGATGGCTTGCTCACGCGGGTTGCGCGCCGACCAGAAGGCGTCGAATTGTTCCTGCCAGCGCTGCGGCACGCGCGGGCGCAAGCGCGCCAGCCGGTCCGCGGCGCGCGCGCGGCCAGCCGGGCTGCGCTGGGTGGCGCGGGGGCCGGGCTTGGATGCGGTGTCTTTCATCGGGTTCACTTGGCGGTCCGCGCTCACAGGCTGGGCTTGATCGACCAGCGCGTGCCGGCCGGTGCGTTGGCGCGCGCGGCGTCGGGCGGGCTATTGTCGGCTTCCATGGCCAGCCCGGCCTGGCGCGCCGCGCTGCGCAGCGCGTTGGTGTCGGTGCCAGGCTTGAGCGTGGCGAACAAGGTGTGCCCGCGGTATTCGAGCGCCAGCAGCGCGTCCGGCGCAAGCTGGCGCGCGGCCTGGCCGAAGCGGTCGGCCAGCGGCAAGAAGTCGTCGGGCGTGCTGCGCCCGCTCGCCAGGCGCAGCTGGTCCACTTGGCGGCGCATCTGCAGCGGCGGATCGATTACCACGGGGATCTGCGCAAAGGCGCTGCGCAACGTCTGTTCCTGGCCGGCCGCGAGGCGCTGCGCCTCCTGGCGCAGCAGCAGCCAATGCACGTTCATGCCGATCAACTGGACCAGCACCAGGCCGGCAGCCAGCGCCAGCGGCAGGCGCCAGGCCTTGAGGTTCCAGCGGTCGGCACGGCCCTGGGCGAATTCGAACTGGCCCAGGTCGAGCGCGGGTTCGCGCAGGCTGGCCTGTGCCCCTTCGATCCATACCCGCCAGTCCAGCGGGTGCGCGCCCGGCGGCGCCACCTGCGCCAAGGCGTCCTTTGATGCGTACCAGTCACCGGCGGGGGCGAGTCCCTGCCAGGCGGCGAGCGCGTCGGAACCCAGCAGCAGGCCATAACCGGCGTACTCACTGCTGCGCACGGTCAGTTGCCAGTAACGCGAAAGCTCGGCTGGCGCGGGTACGCCCTGCGTTTCAAACAAGGGCGACGCGCTGGTCAGCGAGGCGGCTTCGAGCGCCAGCGTGGCCGGGGCCGCGCTGGCCGCGGAGGGGTGGCCGACGGAATCCGCGCCGGGCTCGGCGGGATGCGCCACGGGCTGCTGGGGCAAGCACAACTGCGCCGGCAACACGTGGCGGCGGCGGTGGCGATGCTCGGCAAAGGCGTCCAGCACGGCGCGCAGCCAGGCGCGGTCCGTCACCATCAGCAAGCGCTGGCGCGAGCCGCTGGCCGCCTTGCTCTTGCCCTGCAGCGCGTCGAGGGTCGGGCCCACGGCGATATGGCAAGGCTGGGCGTCGGTGGCCAGCACGTCCTCGACCAGGTTCGGCAGCGCCAGCTTGAGCCGCGCCGGCGCGAGCGGCGGCACCGTGGCTGCGGTGAGCAGCACATCGCTGGCCGCCATGATCAGGACCAGGCGTTCGGCGGCAGGCAGTTCGGCGATGACGGCGTGGCCTTCGCGCAACAACTGCCCTGTCGCCTGGGGGCCTTGCCGGTGGCTACGGTCGGCGACGGCCGTGCGGACCAGGGCAAACGGCAAGGCACCGAAGTGCCAGGGTTGCGGCTGGTCGTGCGGCCGATGCGGCAGGCGGACGTACAGGGTGGTGCTCAAGATTTCCTTGCTACAGCGCCAATCGTGGCGTCAATGAACGATAGCGGGGGGCATGCGGCCCATGCAGCGGACGGCGCTGCTTGCATGGCTGATGCCGGCTGCGATACTGCCGGCGGCACAGGACAGGCGGGAGCCAGGAGCCGTGGACTACCGCTTCCGCCGGGCCGGAGCATACCTTGCCTGTGTGACGAATTGGCGTCAATACGTATCTGTCTGATACCGCTGGCCAAACGCCCGGGAATGGCGCCGGCAGGCGTTTCGCGGGGCGCCTGGGAGTCCCGGGGGCTGCCCCTTGTGGTCACCTACAGTAACCCTTTTCGCCCCGCCTGATCCGACAGCATGATCCCAAAATCCGCCAGCCACGACGGCCACACGGACGAGGGGTTGCACGCATCAGCGCTGCTCCGGCATCCGGTCGATATCGCGCACCCAGACCACCCGGGTGGTGTTGGCATTGCCCAGCACTTCGCCGCGGTAGACCAGCGACACCTGCATGCGGCTGGCGCGCTCGTGGCGGATCAGCCCGTAGATCAGGAAATAGTGGGTGCGTACGTCGAGCGTGCTGGTGGCGGTGTTGGGGTCGGCCTGCGGCGCCAGTGTGCGCAATTGCGTCTGCAGGTCGCCAATGTTGTTGAAATAGGCGCGGTCGCGCTGGCGCACCACTTCGCGGGCGCGGTCGAGTGGCAGCTTGTCGATCACGGCGGCGAGCACTTCGGCCTCGGCGGTATTGGCATTGACGAGCGTGCGCTCGGGCAGCACGTCGACGAAGGGCGCCAGCACGGCCACGATCTGCGGTGTGTAGCCCGGAATGCCGAGCAGGTCGTTGACGTCGTCGGGCGCGCGCTGCCCGCGCTGGCTGTCGCCGCTGCCGCCGGCGGCGCTTACCAGGTAGCGGGCGGTCGGTTCGGCCAGCGAGGCGTTCAGGCCCAGCGTCTGCAGCAGGCGGCGATAGATCGCCAGGCTGGGGGCGTCGATGGTGGCGATCCGGCCTTGGGACTCGCTGGCGGTCCACAGCACGAGGTTGGAGAGGTTGAAGCGGGCCTGGGCGTCGAGGATGCGGCCCGACAGGAAGGAGGTTTCGCCTTCCTGGTCGGTGCGCAGGCCGGCGCCGAGGAAGTCCGACAGGCGGGTCTCGGCGATCGGCACTGCCCAGGGCTCGCCGAGCTGGTCCACGCTGGTGCGGCGCTGGTCGTCACGCAGGATCAGGCGGGCCCAGTCGACGGCCGCGCGCTCGATCCAGCTGGCCTGGGCCAGCAGGCGCTGGTTCTCGATGGAGCGGATCTGTACCTGCTGGCGCCAGAGCATGCCGGATACCACCACGACCGCCAGCGTGACCACCAGCAGGGCCGTGACCACGGCGGCGCCGCGCTGGCGGCGGCCGGCCGGCACAAGGGAAGCGATGCGCTTGCTCATAGGCCGGTCATGCAGATTTTCTGGAAGCGCCGCGGCGTGTCGCCGTCGCCCATGCGCGCCGTGAGGTTGAGCTCGATCGCACGCACCGCCGTGGTGGCTACGCCCAGGCTGGCGCTCACGCCGGAGGCGGCCACCGCGCTGGCGCTGGCGTTGCCGCTGAGCAACGCGGCGGCGATGCGGCCGTTTTCGGCCTGCCAGCCACCGGGTTCGACCCAGACGCGCGCCGACAGGCTGTCGGCATCGCCGACCAGCGGCCGCGCCAGGTTTGCGCCGCCGCCCGCCTGGCGCAGCGTGATCATCGCGGCCTGCACCGCGCTGCGGTTGTCCGCCGGCGGGCTGGCAGCGCGTACCACGGTGTTGCCGTTGAGGCGATAGGCGACGACTTGCCACTGGCTGGGGCGACCCTCGTCGCGGCGGTCGCGCACCATCAGCAACAGGCCGTTGCCGAGCTCTACCGGGCTGCCCTGCAGCAGGGTCGGGCTGGTCAGGTGCTCGCAGTCAGACTGGAACTGGCCGTATAGCAGCTTGAGCGTATTGAGGCGGTTGTCGTGGTCGGTCAGGCGCTCGCGGCCGCGCGTCATCGCGTCCAGGCCGCGCCAGGCGATCACGGCGATCACCGCCAGCAAGGTGATCGCCACCAGCATTTCCAGCAGCGTGAAGCCGCGCGTGGCCACGGCCTGGCGTGGCCGCCCAGGGCACTGAGGGCCTTGGAGGCACTTAAAGCGCTTAACGCGTTTAAAGCAGGTTGCGCGTTTCATTGGGAACGATGGTGACCAGCCAGGCCAGGCGCACGGATTTGTCGGCGCCGGACGGGTAGACCGCGATCTCGACGCGGCGGAAAGAGGGGTTGGGCGTGCCCGAGATGGTTTCTTCGCAGTACAGCTCCACACCGCCTTGCGGGCAGGCGTAGCCGCGCGTGCCGGGCTCGGGCCAGGTTTTGGACAGGCGCAGGGTGGCGAGGTGGTTCTCGGCGCTCCACTCGGCCAGCATGCGGGTCTGCAAGGCGGAGCCCGCCTCGATCATCGATCCCATCGCGCGCATGGCGGCGGTCAGCGCCACGGCCAGGATGGTCAGGGCGACCAGCACTTCGATCAGGGTGAAGCCGCACATCGGCACGCGCCGGGCGCTGCGTGCACGGGGAGGGGATTTGGGGTGGCGCGTCATGGCGTGCTGGCGAAGTAGCGGCCGGCGCCGTCGCTGGCCACGTCGACGCGGATGCCGCCGCGCACCAGCACGACATGCTGGGGACTTTCGATCAGCTCGCGCCCGAACACCAGGCGGGCGCCGCCGTTGCCGCGCCCGCCTTCGGTCACCGCTACGCCGTCGAGTTGCAGGCGCCATTTGGTCGGCGCGAACACGTCCCCGGAGAGCGGGGCCCATCCGGCCGGCGTGGCTTGCAGGAAACGCCAGCCGACCGTATCGGCCTCCCAGGCGATTGGCCGGGCGCGCAGCTGGGCTTCTTCCTGGGCGAGCTCGAACAGCCGCGCAATGCGCTGTCCGTCATCGAGCACGCGGCCGCGCTCATTGGGCGCGGCATTGATGGCTACCAGCGAGATCACGATGCCGGCGATGACCATCACCACCAGCAGTTCCAGCAAGGTGAAGCCGCGGTCGCGATGGCCGTGAAGCCGCCCTGCCTGTGGCCAGGTGCTCATGGCTGCGCGCCTGGCCCGGATCATGGCAGTGGTTCCTTATTCCCAGTTGCCGATATCGGCGTCGTTGCCACTGCCGCCAGCCTGGCCGTCGGCGCCGAAGCTGAACACGTCGATCTCGCCGCGCACGCCCGGGTTCAGGTACTGGTACGGATGGCCCCAGGGATCCTTGGGCAGCTTTTCCAGGTAGCCGCCACCCTTCCAGTTGTTGGGCACGGGCTCGGTGGTGGGCTTGGCCACCAGTGCCGCAAGGCCTTGCTCGGTGGTGGGATAGCGGCTGTTGTCCAGGCGGTACAGCTTGAGCGCTTGCATGATCGAGGAAATGTCCTGGCGCGCGGCGACGATACGGGCTTCGTCGGGGCGGCTCATGATCTTCGGGACCACCAGGGCGGCCAGCACGCCGAGGATCACGATCACGACCATGATCTCGATCAGGGTAAAGCCGCGGGCACGGCGGCGGCCGAGGCGGGGTGAAGAGTCGGGAAGGGTGGCAACGTTCCTGCGCATCATGGTTAGCCTTATGGAATATCTGGCGGAGCGCCTGCTCACATCCGCGTTGCATCGCGCGTGGCAGCGATCCAGTGGTCGAACAGTATAACCGCCACTTCATGACGATTTTGCGAGCGAGTGCTTGCATGTTCACTCGCGGCAAAACGGCGCGGGATGCGCGAAACGCACCGTCTTGCCTTGGGCGCGCCGATGCGTCGCGGGCCTGACGGAGGCAGACAGCTGTCATGCGGCTCTGGTAGGCTTGGTGTTTTGATGCCTACCAGCCCACTTCCGTGCAACTCTCCTTGCGGCCCGCCCTTCGCTTCAACCCCTCCAGCCTCTGGCTGCCGCGACTGGCCGCGCTCGTGCTGTTCGTCGCGCTATGCGCCCTGGCTACCCGCTGGGCGCTGACCTTCAGCGCGATGCAGACCATTGCCGTGCCGAACGCGGCCCGCGTGGCGCAGACCGAGGCGGTGGAGACCGGCGTGGCCGGCACGCTGTTTGGCGGCAACGCGCAGTCCGGCGTGCGCGATGTGCAGTTGATCGGGGTGGTAGCCGACATTGGCAGCGGCGCCGGGGCGGCCATTGTTTCGCTGGATGGCGGCCCGGCCAAGGCGGTGCGCGCGGGCACCGCGCTGTCGCCGCAGATCCGGCTGACGGAAGTCCGTGATCGCGGGGTTGTGATCGAGCGCAATGGCGTGCGCCAGGAAATTGCGCTGCCGGTACCGGCCATCGTCACGCGCGGCTCCGCGGCGGCCACGCAGCCGGCTTTGCCGGCAGGCGCGGCGGCGCCGCTATCCACGCCAATGCCCGTGCCCGCCACGCCCATCCCCGCACCGCCGCCGCAGTCCTTGCCGCAGCAGCAGTCCCAGGGCGGCAACGAGCCTATCTCTGCGAAAGACTGATTTGTAACAGCGCTTCGCCCACTTGTTTACGTTGCCTTCGGCGGTTTACGCCGGCGGTCCTTAACTGTGAGCCGCGTAACAACGTATTAGGTGGACCAACTTTCCAGCCTGGCGTGCGCTCTAATCCTTACCAGTCCACCGAGACGAAAAAGGAGCAAAGACATGCAAGGCAATCTCAAGGCACGTTCGATCCGGAATTTCATGGCCGCTTCGGCGGTGTTCCTGGCGATGGGCGGCGCAGCTTTCGCCCAGACCACTGCCCCCGCCGCGCCGGGCCCGGGACCCAAGGCGGGTATGGGCCACCATATGGAGCATGGGGAGCATGGCGGCGGCATGTGGTTCAAATCGGTCGATACCGACGGCGATGGCACGATCTCCAAGGCGGAGGCCGACGCGCTGTTCAACAAGATCGACACCAATCACGACGGCAAGCTCGACAAGAGCGAACTGGCTGCCTATCGCAAGACGATGATGGAGCAGCGCCGTGCCGAGATGCGGGCCGAGCTCGATGCCCGCTTCAAGGCGGCCGACAAGAATGGCGACGGTGCGCTGACCAAGGCAGAGGTGCAAGCCGGGATGCCTCACCTGGCCAAGTACTTCGACCAGCTCGACACCAACCACGACGGCAAGCTGACGCTGGACGAGATCCACGCTGGCATGCAGAAGATGCACGAGCAGCGGATGCAGCGGATGCCCCGCGGCAGCCAGTCCAACCCGGCGGCGCCGTCGAGCAGCGGTGGCTGATCGCGGTGACTGATGGAGGCAGGATCCACGGCGCGCCGCGCCGTGGGCAGATGAAAAAAGCGCGACCGTTGCCGGCCGCGCTTTTTTTTTTGCTCCGTGGCTGGCGGCCCTGGCCGGTGTTGGCACCATCCTTGCCTTCCAAACGCTCGACCTGCCGGATCACCGGATAGTCCACGCCCCTGAAGGCCGGAACGTCCGGGGCGATCCGGTCGCATCTGCCATGGCTGTCGCTGACGCCCTGTTCCTGTGCATGGGCTATACGCCGCGGCGGCATCTTGCACCCGGAAGGCGATCGCGCAGGCCGAAATGAAGCTGGAGGAGACAGGTCGCCATAAAAAATTGCGTACTTGTGCACGGTTTGCTAAATTTGCGCAAAAAAATTGCCGACAAACATATTGCGGAGCAACAATATCGTGAGCAAGGTGGAGCTGGACAAGATCGACAGGAAGATCCTGGAGGTGCTGCAGACCAACGGGAGGCTGACCAACCTGGAAGTGGCCGAGCGCGTGAACCTGTCGCCCAGCCCGTGCCTGCGGCGCATCCGCCGGCTGGAGGAGGTTGGCGTGATTCGCCAGTACGCGGCACTGCTGGAACCTGGCCGGATCGGGCTGGGGCTGCTGGCCTATATCAACGTACGGCTCGAGAAGCACGGCGGCGCGCCCAAGGGCAAGGCACCGCTGGACTTGTTCCGCGCCGCCATCGAGATCTGGCCGGAAGTGGCCGCCTGCCACGCCATGACCGGGGAGATGGACCTGCTGCTCAAGGTCTACGTGGAAGACATGGAGCATTTCGCACGCTTCATGAAGGACCACTTGCTGGCCCATCCCGCCGTCATCGACGTACGATCGAGCTTCGCGCTCGAATGCATCAAGGACACCACGGCCTTGCCGGTGCCAGGGGGCTGAGGGCCTCGCGGTGATCGCCGGCACCAAAGAAAATGGCGCGCCGGGCGGGCGCGCCATGGGTACGATGCCGGCAGGCTTGGCTCAGGCGGTGTGCTTTTGCGGCACCATCGAGCGCCAGAAGCGCAGGCCGAAACGGCGCGCATCGCGCAGGTTGCGGCGCAGCATGTAGTCGAGGTCGGCAACCTGCTCGTCGAGCGCCTCGGTCAGGCGGCTGACGGTATCGGCAGGCGGCAGCTCAAGGTAGGCATCGGCCTCGCCGTACGCATACTGCACCTTCATGCCGGCCTTTTTGGCAATGTGCATCATGGCGGCATTGCGCGACAGGCAGTGCATGTACAGGGTGCGCACGTTGCTGTTGCGGCCGTGCATGGCCGCACGCTCGAACAGCGAGCTGCCAATGCCGCGGCCACGTGCGCTTTGCGACACGGAGACGCCGAACTCGGCAACGCGGCCCTGCGTGTTGTCGCGCAGGTTGGCAAAGTGGCCCACGCCAATCAGTTCCAGGTGCTCGTCGTACACGCCGAACACGGTGTCGTGGTCGAAATCGATGCTGTCGACGTAGGCTTCGATCACATGATCGCCAACCGACTGGCCAAAACGGAGCAGGCGATCCTCCTCGCCCAGGGCGAGAAAATGCTTCAGCAGGCGCGAGCGATGATGCGCAGCCAGCTCGCGCACCAGGGTGGTGGGGCGATGTGAGGCTTGCGCTGCTGCGGCTGCACGGCGGAGATCTTCGTCGGATACGGCCCCGACGGCCTTGCTCAGTTCGAGCGGATTCACTTTGTTTTCCTTACGACGTAATCAGGTATAAAAATAGCACTCAGCGGGTGTTCGTCCATGCACTTTCGACAAATTGGCCGGGTACGAGGGCAAACACTATCTTGCTGCAATGCAAAAAGTATTGTAGTGGATTTGTCAGTTCCGCGTAAGGTGAGCATCGCTTCAACCTTGTTCGATTTTGTAAATTCCAACTAAATATATATAAATCAATGGGTTATGTGGCGATTGAAGAGCGCTTTCCGCCCCATGGTGTGGGCTTGCTGCAACGCCGCATATCGGTTCTCACCGGGCTGATGCATGGGATTGGCCCTGCTTCGCGGTGACGCAGCGCCCGTCACCCACAGATATAAGTGCTTTAAGAACATCTTTTTGGCCTAGCGGCTACTGTTGCGCAGCCGATTTTTCAGGATTTTTCGTGGACCCCAAGGCCGAGCCTCCGATTCTCGTTATCTACGCCCACCCCAGGCCGCACCTGTCGCGCGTCAATCGTCCGCTGGCAGCGGCACTGGAAAGCCTGCCCGGCGTGACCGTGCACGATCTCTACACCAGCTATACCGACTACGACATCGACGTGGTAGCCGAGCAGCGCGCGCTCGCGCGGGCCGGCACACTGGTGCTGCAGTTCCCGGTGCAGTGGTACAGCATGCCGGCGCTGCTCAAGCTGTGGGTGGACGATGTGCTGGAGAGCGGCTGGGCTTACGGACCCGGCGGTACGGCGCTGCGTGGCAAGTCCATGCTGGTGGTGGCCAGCACCGGTGGCCACGCCGACTCCTACGGGCCCGACGGCACGCATGGCCACAGCATCGAGGAATACATGCTGCCGCTGGAGCAGACCGCCGTGTTGTGCGGCATGAGCTGGCTGTCGCCGCTGGTGCTGCACGATGCCAACCAGGCTGATGCCCAGGCGCTGGCCGATCATATCGGCCGGGTCACCGGCGTGCTGGGCGGCATTGCTGACGGCGCCCGTGGCGTTGCCTCCAACGCCGCCGCAAGCTGAGGAGCACGCCATGGAACAACATGATTTCCTGGTGGCCCTGGTCGTCTTTCTGGTTGCCGCGGTAGTGGCGGTGCCGGTGGCGCGCCGCTTTGGCCTGGGCGCGGTGCTTGGCTACCTGCTGGCCGGCGTGGCGATCGGCCCGTGGGCCCTGCGGCTGGTGACCAACGTCGAATCCATCCTGCATTTTTCCGAATTCGGCGTGGTGCTGATGATGTTCGTGATCGGCCTGGAGCTCGAGCCCAAGAAGCTGTGGGCGCTGCGCCGCGTGATCTTCGGCTATGGCGGCGCCCAGATGGCGGCCTGCGCGATCCTGCTCGGCGGCGTCGCCGCGCTGGTCGGGGCATCGTGGCAGGTCGCGCTGGTGGCGGGCCTGGGGCTGGCGCTGTCGTCCACCGCGATCGCGCTGGCCACGCTGACCGAGCGCAATCTCTTTGGCACGCCGGCGGGCGCCGCCAGCTTCGGCATCCTGCTGTTCCAGGACATCGCCGCGATCCCGATGATCGCGCTGTTGCCGCTGCTGGCTGCCGGCGGCGCAGACGCCGGCGCGTCCGGCGCGGGGGGCTGGCTCGGGGCGGCAAAGGCGGTCGGCGTGATCGGCGCCGTGGTGGTGGGCGGGCGCTATCTGGTCCGCCCAGCGCTGCGCTTTATCGCGCGCACCGACATGCGCGAGATGTTTACCGCCTTCGCGCTGTTGCTCGTGGTGGGCATCGCGCTGATGATGGACGCGGTGGGATTGTCGATGGCGCTGGGCACCTTCCTGGCTGGCGTGCTGCTGGCGGACTCGGAGTACCGCCATGCGCTGGAAGCCGACCTTGAGCCTTTCAAGGGCCTGCTGCTGGGCTTGTTCTTCATGGCGGTAGGCATGTCGATCGACTTCGGCGTGCTGATGCATGCGCCGCTGCAGGTGGCGGCCCTGGTGGTTGGCTTCGTGCTGCTCAAGACGCTGGTGCTGGCCCTGCTGGCGCCGCGCTTTGGCATCGCGCGCGGCCAGTGGTTATTGTTTGCGCTGCTGATCTCACAGGGCGGCGAGTTCGCCTTCGTGGTGTTTGGCGTGGCGGGCGGCGCCGGCTTGCTGCCGGCGCGCATCGAGGCGCTGCTGGTGCTGGTGGTGGCGCTGTCGATGGTGGCCACGCCACTGCTCCTGCTGGCCTTCGACCGGCTGGTGGCGCCACGGCTGGCCCGCCTGGCGCGGCGCCCGGACGACGTGATCGCGCCGCAGGACAACCCCGTGCTGATCGCCGGCTTTGGCCGCTTTGGCCAGATCATCGGCCGCCTGCTCTATGCGCAAGGGATCGGCGTGACCGTGCTGGACCATGATCCCGACCAGATCGAGTTTCTGCGCCAGTACGATTTCAAGGTGTTCTACGGGGACGCCACGCGCATGGACCTGCTTGAATCTGCGGGCGCGGAGCGAGCCCGCATCCTGGTGGTGGCGATCGATGGCATGGAGGACAGCCTCGCGCTGATCGACAGCGTGCGGGCGCGTTTCCCGCACCTGCAGATCTATGCGCGGGCGCGCCATGTGTCGCATGTCTACCAGCTCAAGGACCGCGGCGTGCATCTGTTCGAGCGCGAAGTGTTCGAGGGCTCGCTGTTGCTGGGCCGTCGCGTGCTGGAGGGGCTGGGCTACGATCCCGTGCAGGCACGCTCGGTCGCGCTGCGCTTTCGCCGGCATAACATCGCGGCGATCGAGCGCTTCTACCCGCATTACACGGATCAGAAGAAGCTGGTCTCGCTGGCGCGCCAGGCGCGCGACGAGCTGGAGGAAATGTTCCGCCAGGACCGCGATCAGCGACGCCAGCGGGAAGAGGAGGACTGGTCCTGAGGTGCCGTGCCGGCGCTGCAATGGCGCCGGCATTGCCTATGCAATGTGTTACTCGACACCGCGCAGCCGCGCCGCGGGTTCTGCGCGGGCGCCGGGCAACCCGCCCGCCAGCAGGTCGATCACCATCTCGGCGAACTCCGCGTACGACAGCTTGCCGCCCGGCTTGAGCCAGGTGAAGGTCCAGTTGATCATGCCGAACACCGTCATCGTCAGCGCGGCCTGGTTGTCGCGGGTGACGCGCTCGGGATAGGCCCGGCGCAACTGGCGGGAGAAGGCGGCCACCACGTCGCGCTCGCGCTTGAGGATCTGGTCGCGCTGCTCCTCGGCGAGGAACTTGACGTCGTTGATCAGGGCGACATGCCGGGTCTGCGAGGTCTCGTACTCGGCCAGGAAGGCCCGGATCAGGTTGGAGAAGCTATCCAGCTCGCTGCGCCCCTGGCGTTCCGCCTCCGCCTCGACCTCGGTCACGATCAGCATCAGCCGGCGCGTGTAGCGGTCGAGCAGGTCGAACAGGATCGCCTCCTTGCTCTCGTAATAGTGGTACAGCCGGGCCTTGGAGGTGCCGCAGGCGGCAGCCAGGTCGGCCATCGAGGTGCTGGGGTAGCTGCTCGCGGCAAAGGCGGCGGCGGCCAGGTCCAGGATCTGCTCGCGCTGCGCCTCGAAATCGGGTGCCTTGGTACGGGCCATGGAGACCTTCGCCTTTTTTCTTTTTACTCGCCGCCGGCGGACAAGTTGCGGCGCAGCTCGCAGGTCTGCAGGGATTCGGCGTTGCCGCGCAGCACCAGCTGGCCGGCGCCGATCAGCTCGCGGCAGCGCCAGAACACAAACCAGTCGCTGGCCAGCAGGCCTTCGATGGCGCCCATCACGCCGCCCACCACTTGCGCGGCCGGCGCCCATTCCAGAGGGGCGCGCTCCAGGATCACTTCATCGACCGTGTGGTAAGCCGCGGGCACCAGCGTATTGCCCTTCCACAGGCGCACGTCGGCGTTTTCCTTGACGTTCTGCTGCCACTCATAGCCCAGCCGGCCAAGGCGCAGCACCGAGACCGGGGCGATGGTGGAGAAGCGCCTCGCCAGCCGGGCTGCGGGATACATGCCGATAGCGGCCAGGTTGCCGCGCGCGGGCGCTTCCAGCTCGCGCAGGTCCATGGCCACTTCATTGATGCGCTGGGGCGACTGGTAGAGGTGAAATACCACCCGGCGCAGCATCAGCTGGTCGGAAGCGCTCTGGCCATGCCAGATGGCAACTTCCAGCTCGTCCTTGCGCAGGCCATGCAGCTGGTCCAGCGCCTGATGCATTTCGGCGGCGAAGTCGATGTCGCTGTGCGGCGCCACGCGCTGCCAGAAACCGGAGCGGATGAGCCCGCTGCTATCGACATCGGCCAGCGGCCCGACGGCGAGGTCGTCGCGAAGCACGACGACCGGGTCGGGCCTGGCGGCCTGGGCGAGGGCTTGCCGTAGCGTGTTGCCCGCTACGTCACCGTTGACGACATGGATGTATTGCATGGGCGTGATTGTATATGGATGCGACCTGCGCAAGGCACGAAACGCGGCGGCTGAGCCGCAACGCTACGCAACGCTCGGTACGCTGGCGATCCTTCGTCCCCGGGAAGCGGCGTCTGGCATACACAACGGAAATAGTCGTTGCCTTCGCGGTCTATATAGGTAGACCGTCCACCGTTTCCGGACGGTGGCGTTGGAGCGCTTCCGTGCATGGAGCTTGATCCTGCACAAGGCGCCGCGCCGCCTAAACGTCAACCATGGCGTTTAGCCGCAACGCCTGTCTAAAGGAGGCAATCATGCCGTGCGCTCGCCTCGGGCGGGCCCGCGTCAAGGGTTTTCGGCGCTGGCTCGCTCGCATCAGACGTCTGGCGCCATTGGCGCTAGCCGCGCTGGTAGCGTTCCAGCCAACACTTGCCGCCGCCAATGAGCTCAGCATGGTCCGGCAAGCATTCGCGCAGCAGGTGTCCCGCCATCTCAGCTTCCCGGCGGCCGTCGCCGTGCGGTATGCCGGCTTGCTGACGTCCGCGCTACAGGCAGACGGGCGGGAGGCCGATGCAGGCGACTGGGCTGTGCTGATCGATCGCAACCCGCGCGTCCAGGCCGCCATGCTGTTCGCGCGGCCCGCCGACGATGCGCCCTGGCAGTGGGTGGGCGCCGCGCCCGTATCGACAGGCAAGCCAGGCACCTTCGATCATTTCATCACCCCGACCGGTGTATTCAGCCACAGCATGGACAACATGGATTTCCGCGCCGAGGGTACCTACAACGAGAACGGCATCCGCGGCTACGGCGTCAGCGGGATGCGCATCTATGACTTCGGCTGGGTCGATGCCCAACGTGGCTGGGGTAAGGGCGGGGAGAGCCAGATGCGCTTGCAGATGCATGCCACCGATCCGGACCGGCTTGAATCTCGGCTGGGCCACCCGGCCTCCAAGGGATGCGTGCGGATTCCCGCCACCCTGAATCGCCTCCTTGACCACTATGGGCTTCTGGATGCCGACTACCTGGCGGCTGTGCAGCGCGGCGACTCGCTCTGGGTCCTGGCGCCGGGCCGGGCACCGGTGGCCCGGCCCGGGCGCTACCTCGTGATTGTGGACTCGGGTGCCCACGGAACGTCCGCGTCGCGCGGGGGCGAGTAGTATCGAATCCGGCGGAATGCGAGGTCGCTTCCGCCACTATCCGTTGTTCTTCTGGAGAAAATGGCAATGACGAATGCGGCTTATAAGAAGATTGTGGTGGCAGTGGACGGCAGCGCAACCTCCGACCTGGCGCTTGCCGAGGCAATCCGGATCGCGGGCACCGGGGACGCGCAAGTCCTAGCCTTGTATGTCGTGGACAACGGCCAGCTTATGTTCGATGTTGCGTATTACGACCCGACGCCCGTGCTGCAAGCGTTGGCTGACAGCGGCGAACGCGCGCTGGCGGCTGCTGCGCAACGCCTGAGCGCGCAGGGCGTGCGCCATGAAACGCGGCTGGTCAGCCAGCAGGCCGTGGGGGCCGACATTGCAAGCGCAGTAAACGATGCCGCCGCCGAGTGGGGCGCAGACCTCATCGTGATCGGCACCCACGGCCGGCGTGGCGTGCGCAGGCTGGTCCTGGGCAGCGTGGCCGAGTCCGTGATCCGGCAGGCCAGCGTGCCGGTGCTCCTGGTGCGCGGCCCGGCGGCGGAAGGCTGAGCCTTCAGCCTGCGAATCGGATGTGCCCGCTGCGCAACAGGATTTCACGCGCCTGAGTGAGTTCGAACAGGCCCTCGGCAATGCGTTCGATGCGCTGCCGGTGGCTGGTAAACGCCCGCACCAGGTCCTCCTCGCGTGGAGAGCGGGCGCCGAAATGGGTCTCGAGCGCCTCGGCCGTGATCGAATACAAGGTGGGTTGCCCGTTGACAGTGGCGGGGCAGGAGAGGGTCAGGCTAGCCGCACAGTAGGTGGGGACGCTGCGGGGAAAGGAAATTTCGGGCATGGCGTGCCTCACACCGGTCACTGAGGAATGAAACCATTCTAGGAGATGGTTCCGATCCGTGATGAACGCAGAGTGCCGGGCTTTGACCGCCATCAACCCGGATACGGCAAATGCGGCTCGTTGGGCTTGGGCTGGCCACCGGCCAGCCGGTGCACGGAGGATACGGCTGCGTGGGTGGCGTTGACCTGGGCCCAGGCGTAGCCGGCCTGTTCAACCAGAAACCGGTCCAGCGGCGCAGCGGAATCGGGCAGGAACCAGCTTGCAAGCGAAGTCACGCCTGCGCCGGGGTTGGCTGCCAGGTCGGACAGCTGTGCGGCGAGGCCTTGAAGGATGGCCTGCGTGGCCGGTTGCGGCTGGCTTTTGCCCGCTTCGGCCTCTAGCCCGGCGCGCACCAAGCCAGCCAGCGCTGCCATGCGCCGCAAGGCCAGGTGCAGCTGGCTGTACTCGCGGGCCAGCTCTGGAGCGAGCTCTGCCACGCCCTGTTGCAAGGTTTGATCCGCACGGCTGGAGGTACGCCCGGCCGCCATGCGCAAGGCTTCCAGCCGTGTCTGCGTCGGCGCGGGCGAGCGGGTGGGCGAGGTCGTGAACGCGCTGGCGCCGGCGAACGCTGCCCGCAGGTACGCCGTGTTTGCCACCAGGGCGTCGAGGCTATGGCGATAAACCCGCGACAGCTCGGCCCGCGGCGCAAGCACATAGTAGGTGGCCAGGGCGATCAGGCAGCCCAGCGCCGTGTCGATGCCCCGCAGCGCGGCAAAGTGGCTGCTGTCCGCCGCTGGGGCCCCGACCCACGAGAACAGGATCACCGCGGGCGTCAGGCACATCGCGAAGGCACCGGGGCTGCCGGAGAGCCGGCACGTGTAGGCGGCAGCCAGGCAGCCCGCGCTGATTGCCAGGGCCACCGGCGCCGGCGGGTGAGCCAGGCCGATGGCACAGGCCAAGAGCGCGCCGGCCAGGGAACCCGCGAAGCGCAGGAACGAGATTCTGCGGGTGGTCTGCAACTGAGGGCTAAGCACCATGATGACGGTGACCGCCACCCAGTATCCGTGATCGACTCTCCAGAACTGCGCCGGCATCAGGCTCAGGCCGCCAGCCAGCGCCAGCCGCACCGCATGGCGGGCCACGCGGGCATCGCGAGCGGTGTGCTCCGCAACCACGGCGCGCCAGCGTTGCCATGTCCGGCGCATGGCGCGCCGCGGCCAACGGTACTCGCGGCGCCAGTCGCCAAAGGCCGGATAGCGGGCCAGTGCGCTCAGCGCAGCCTGGTACAACGGCGGCGCCCCGGCATTGGCCAGCGGTGCATGCAGGCGGCGCAGTTCGCCAGCCAGCGCCGCGCATAGCGACGGCAGGTCAGGCGCGTGATGGGCCAGACCTTCGCAGACCTGCTCCCGGACATCGGTGACGCAGCGCAGCAAGTGGCGCAGCGGCAGGTGCTCTACACTGCCCGCGTCACCGGCTTTGGGACCCGCGTCATCGGCCCGGCTGCGCAGTTCGGCGGCAACGATCAACAGGGCAAACATGGCGTCGGCCAGGCCCACCATATAGGCATAGTGCATCAGCCCAAGCGGGTCCCGCAGGCTGCGCCGCATGTTGATTGCCTGATGCGCAGCCTCGATACGCTCACGGATGTCGCGCTTGATAGCCGTCGCATCGCCCACGGGCGCCTCGGCTGCCAGATCGGAGGCAAAACGCAGCAACGCATCGAACACCGCCAGTATCTCGGCGCGCGGCCGCGTGTCGCGCGCCGATCGGATCAGGGCCAGGCTGACGACGCAGGCGAAGATCCCGCCAAGCAGGAATTCCTGGCTGCGGGCCAGCACACGCACGGCCAGTTCGGCCTCGCCCGCTGGTTGCAGGCAGGAGGCGATCAGCACCACATAGAGCAGCTTGGCCGACAGCGCGGGCACGGGGCCGCGGGTCTCGGCCAGCCCGGCGAAAAGCCCGGCGAAAAGCACCACGGCCAGCGCCGTCCATGGCGTCACTGCCGCAGCGGTGCCCAGGGCACATGCGGCCGCGCCGCCAATGCCTACGGAGCCGAGTGCCGCGAGCCGTTCGGCGGCGGTGCCGCGGCGGTCGGCCAGGCAGGTCCAGATCGAAGCCGTTGCCGCCCACAGATAGCCCGCTTCCCCGGTAAGCCATCCCGTGCCGGCCAGGACCAGGAACGAGAAGGCGTAGACCAGGCCTCTTTGCAACATCGAGGCATCGGGGCGGGGCAGGCGCAGCGCGGAAATCATGTCAGCAAGGAGGGTGGGCGCTGCGAGGCGGAGATCCGCCCTGCCAGGCGCAAGGGACAGGCTGACTCTACGGGATTGAATGTTGCGTCGCAACATTTCACGCAAAATTCGGGGTTTTACACCGGAGCGGTGCGGTTTGGCCTTCTCATGGTGCAGCGCCTGGGCTTCTTTGGTGCGCTGGGCAGGATCGACTACTGGCTTTGCCGTGAGCCGCCACAGCAAGGGCAAACCATGCGGACTGGCAAAATGCGGGCAAAAAAAACCCGCGCAGTTTCGTGCGCGGGCTGGAATCCACCGAGGTGGTGGAGGAGACAGACTCCACTATATATGATTTGTTGCGTCGCACCAAGCGGCGCGCAGGCCAAGCGTGTCTGGCTTCACAAACATGTTGCATGTGAGCAACAAAGTGGCGGCTTGGTACATTGGAAACTGGTTTTTTCTCTCTTTTTGTCCTGTTTTCATCGAGTGTTTGTTGACGATTCGCTGGCTTTTATCGCGGCGCGGCGTGCCCGTTTCAGCGGAAAAACAGATAGGCGATGCCGACCGCGGCGCACAATCCCACAAGATCGGCAAACAAGGCACAGGCAAGCGCATGCCGCGTGTTGCGGATGTTGACGCTGCCGAAGTACACGGCGAGCACATAGAAGGTGGTTTCGGTCGATCCCTGGATGATCGCGGCGAGCTTGCCCTGGAAGGAGTCGACGCCATAGGTGCTCATGACGTCGATCATCAGCCCGCGGGCGCCCGCGCCAGACAGGATTTTCATCAACCCGACCGGCAGCGCGGGGACGAAGGCGGTGTCGAGGCCCAGCCAGGCAAAAGCGGCGCTCAGGCCCTGCATCAGGACATCCATGCAGCCGGTCACCCGAAACAGCCCGATCGCTACCAGGATTGCCACCAGATAGGGAATGATCTGCACCGCGACGCCGAAACCTTCCTTGGCGCCGTCAATGAAGGCCTCGTAGACGTTAATGCCGCGTATGGCGCCGCAAATCAGGAAGACCACAATCAACGTCAGGATGAAGCCGCTGCCAGCCAGCGCGGTGGCGGTGCTCACCTGTTCCGGGGGCGCGTGCCGCAGCCAGAGGAAGAGTCCGCCGACAGCCGCCGCCAGCAGCCCGAAGGCGGCTAGCACGGCTGGCTTGAGGACGTTGAGCCGCTGCGTCCAGGCCACTGCCAGCAAGCCGGCAACGCAGGACACGCAGGTGGCGAGCAGGGTAGGAAGAAAGATATCCGCGGCATTGAACCCGACCAGGCCTTGCTTGACGGCGATCGCTTGCCGCATGGCGATCACCGAAGTCGGGATCAGCGTCAAGCCAGCCGTGTTCAGCACGATGAACATGATCTGCGCGTTGCTGGCCGTCTCAGGGCGCGGATTGAGTGACTGCAGCTCCCGCATGGCATTGAGGCCGAGCGGAGTCGCCGCATTGTCGAGCCCCAGCATATTGGCCGACACATTCATCATCATCGCGCCCTGGGCTGGGTGGCCCTGCGGAACACCGGGGAAGAAGTGGCGCAAAAGCGGGTTGACCGCGCGCGCAAAGGCGTCGACTACGCCGGCGCGTTCGCCAATGCGCATGATGCCCAGCCACAAGCTCATGACGCCCGCCAGGCCAAGCGAAATCTCGAACGCGGTGCGTGCGTTGTCGAACAGGCTCGCAAGCATCGCCGGAAACACCGCGGTATCGCCTGTCGCCACACGAATGCAGGCGACGACGAAGGCGAGCAGGAAGAAGGAGAGCCAGACCAGGTTAAGAGCCATTGGCGAATCGCAGGCGGGGTTTGGGACAGGCTACGCATCATAGCCTGCCGGACCGGTGCCAACGGCGCATGGGTGGCGCGTTGTGCCAGGGTCGGCGCGCCCTGGCGTGAGCCGGCACCGGCAACGTGTGTTGCGCAAAAACCGTAGTGCGCCGGTATACAATGCGGACAATGCCGCCGCGGTCGCATTGCCCCTCAGTCTTCCGGGCCAGCGCCGCGGTCCCTGATCCCTTTGACACTCGTCCGCGATGGCTCGCCCGCGCGCCACACCCGAGGACAGTGTCACGCCGACCCAAGCCAGAATCTATGTCCGACGCCCATGGTACCGAACACGCACTTCCTGGTTCGGATTCCGCCGGCGCCAGTCTTGGCGCCCAGCACTCCCCATTGTTTGCCCTGGTGACCGATACGTTGCGTGAGCGCATCCTCGGCGGGCAGTACAACCAAGGCGAGCGCCTGGTCGAGAACAAGCTATCCACCGAACTTGGCGTGTCGCGCATCCCCGTGCGGGAAGCGCTGCGCGCGCTTGCCGCCGAAGGCCTGGTGCGCATCGAGCCCCGGCGGGGCGCCTCGGTGGCGACGCTGTCGCCGAACATCGCCAAGGAAATGGTCGAGGTGCGGGCCACCCTGGAGGGGCTCAACGCCAAGCTGGCTGCCCAGCGCCGTGATCCCGCCTTGATCGCCGAGCTCAGCGAAGTGCTGCGTCAGGGTACCGAGGCCGCCGCGAGCGGACGCTCGGAGCGCTTCATCGAATTGAACACCCGCTTCCATGAGGTGCTGGGCAATATCGCGGCCAATAGCGTGCTGCAGGATATGGTGCGTACGCTCAGGGAGCGCACGGGTCTGCTGTTCGCGCCGGCCAACGTGACGCGTGCCCGGCAGAACTGGGAAGAGCATGCGCAGATCCTGCAGGCCGTCATCGCCGGCGATGCGGATCTTGCGGCGCTGTTGGCGACGCGGCACGTCTATAGCGCCGCCAAGGCGGCCGAAGATGTGGCCGAAGCCGGCACCACAGGTTCCTGAGCGCTGGTAGATAGTATTCGATATACGAAATTGATCCCTCGCCGGGTCAAGTCAGCACCGCCGCCGCGATAACGCCGCTTTTCGTTGATTTCATTGGCATTTCTGAGCGCTCTGGCAGCAACCTAATGCCCCGGAATGGGGCGTTTGCAAGCCTCGGCATGACGCAGTGCACCAAAACTCGGTATACTGTTAATCCTGATGAACCACAATAGGGATTGACCATGGACTACCCGACGCCCGCCTATTTCCGGCAGTCGGTTGGCGAGCAGCTGCTGGCCCACTATGCCGAGCGCGACGCTGTGCGCCATCGCACCCCGCTCCTGCCTATCCGCTGGCCAAGCCTGCGTCCCTTGTTCCGCCGCCTGTGCGTGCGCGACCAAAAGGCGGTTTGAGCGCACTGCCTAAGATAGCGCGGCCCCGCGCGCCGCCAGCAGGGCGCGCAATATAGAGCGGTGGCATCTTTCCTCGTGTTCGCAATAACAGCCAATCGAGAAATTCGTTTGCTGTGACATCGCGGCCAGCAGATCCAGTGTCCTGCTGGCCTCCGGACGTGCCATTTCCGCACGAAAGTGCCGCTCGAATGCCCGCCATGCCTTTTCATCCCCTCCGGCCTGTATGTCCAGGGCCTGTGCAACCAGTTCGGCGGAGGGTGACAGGTTCGGAAACCACACATCGTAGTAGTCCCGCTTGGCGAACTCGGCTTTCGGCACGCCTCGGGGCGGCCTGCGTACGGTGCCGATGCGGATTCCCTCGTCGGGCTGTCGGGGCGAGCCGAGCTTCACGATGCGAATGGTCATGCAAGTTTCTCCTTCTATATAGATAGAGCGACTAGATAGAGCGACCCACGGGTGTAGCGGACTTCGTCGTGTGCCGCCCGGGCCTGTCCCGCGGCCATAGTTTGCCGCAGCCAGGTGGCTGCCGGCTAGCGCCGTGGCTCGGTGGTGCCAGCCAGTCTTCATAAGCCTTTTGCGGCACTTTTCTGTTGATGCCAGAATCATTTCAGAAAACGCTTGCCAAGGCCGAGGGGGTCCCCTATGATTCGCCCCCTCGCAACACGAAACACCGCTGCAAAGCAGACGGGACGAGGGTTGCGGGGTCGGCAGGGGTGGTTGGCGGCGCGAACGGCGCGGCGAGCTGAAGGAAAAAAACCTGTTGACGAAACGATGATCACGCTTCATAATCTCGTTTCTCTGCTGCAGCAAACGCAGCGACGCGGTAAGCAAAGCGAATCGTGGCAAGTTCTTTAACAAACAAACAACCGATAAGTGTGGGCGCTTGATAGCGGATGCGGAGGACTTCGGTCTTTTAGCTTACAAGTTATAAAGTGCTCGCACAGTAAAACATGTTGGTTATGTCCGGGGTGCAAATCGCGGACGTAACCAGTCAGTTTTCTGAGAGTGAGCGACCGCTCGAAAGAGCGAGATCCGCAAGGATCACACAGGTATTAAACTGAAGAGTTTGATCCTGGCTCAGATTGAACGCTGGCGGCATGCCTTACACATGCAAGTCGAACGGCAGCACGGGAGCAATCCTGGTGGCGAGTGGCGAACGGGTGAGTAATACATCGGAACGTGCCCTGTCGTGGGGGATAACTAGTCGAAAGATTAGCTAATACCGC
>NZ_LZZU01000028.1:0-17893 GCF_014170355.1 Cupriavidus sp. UME77 | reverse complement strand
GCCGGAGCGGGCGGGGCCGGTGGCGCAGGCGGGGGAAGCCAGGACGAAACGCTGAATGGATCGTGGCCCGTATCTGGCGACAGCGGCGCACGCAACGCCGCAAGCCGTTCGCGCGGCGCAAGCTCGGAAACCGGGCGCGCCGCCGGCTCGCTTGCCGCAGCTTGCGCGCGCCGCGGCGCCCCCGCGATCGAAGCCGCGGGGGCAGCGGGCAAGACGCCTGACCTGCTCGGCAGGTTGCGCCCGTAGGCAGCCTTGATGGCAGAGGCCAAGGCCGGCACGCGGTGCTCCGTCGCCTGGTCCCAACCAATCAATGCGGCGATCGCCAAGCCTGTGCCGGCAGTCAGAATTCTCCTGACCAGAGCGCTGTTCATGGCCGGCTCGTCCGATAGATCAGATCGAAGCGGATACGGGCCTCGAGAACATTGCCGTCCACCGCTGGCCGTTCGACATGAATCTCCTGCAGCGCGGCGTTTGGCACGCTGTTGAGAACGGATGCAACAAAACGGCGAATCGTGCCGTACTGATCCTTGACCGGCAGCACGACCTGGTAGTGCGTAAATCCTGCCCCAGGCTCCGTAACGATCTGGTACTGTGCCGATCCCAGGGTCAGATGGCTCTCACGCGCCTGGGAGAAGATCACGGCGATGTCGTTCCCGCTCTCGGCGAAGGTCGTGAACAAGGCCGGCAGCTTGCCCAGGGCGTTCACTTCGGCCGGCGCCCGGCCCGTGTCGCCGGGATTTCGTGCTTTCGCAGCACGGACCTGCCGTGCGCTGTCGAGCAAGCCTCTGGTCTGCGCCTCGACAGTGGGTATCGCGCTCCATGTCGCGGTGGCCGCACCTAGCGCCAGCGCGCCAAGCAGGCCTGGCACGCCAAATGTGCGCCGCATCTCGAAATGCAGCGTCAACAGCAGATCGGCAAGCCGGTGGGTCGTCATGGCTTTCTCCATACCGCGACGATCTGGAAGCGCACCGGCGTCCCGGGCACGTTGGTCTCGATCAGGTGGCCGCTCAACACCGCCTCATGCAGGAGCACGCTACCCTGCAGATACTTCAGGTAGGCGATCATCCCGTCGGCATCCTTGGCCTCCGCCGTGATGCGGATCTGACTCTGCGCGGGACTTTGGTCAATACCGATCAGCGCAACGTCGCGGGCAGGATAATCCTCCACGATGGACAGCAGGCTCTGCCATGGCACGGTAAGCTCGCGCAGGATTGCCTCGCCCTGCTTTTCAGCCAATTTGGCGGCAGGCGTGGGCGCGGTCCTGGGCGGGGGCTTGCCGGCGTTCTCTTCGTGCGCTGCTATCCCGAACTGGGTTCGGGCACGATCATTGTCCTCATACGCGAGCCACAGAGCCCTGGCGCTGAGCAGCAGCATCAATCCCGCCAACATCAGCAGCACGACACCGCTTGGAGCCAGCGTTGCCTGGCGCCGGCTGAAGTCGATCTTGAGCAGCGGCATCATAGCGCGAACCCCATCAAGCGCAGCGGGGCTGAAGCGCTCGACATGATCTCCTGCAAGCGGCGCACGGTGGCGAACCGTTGCTCGAATGCAGAAGGATCAAGGTCGATCCCGCCCAGATAGATCGTGCAGTCCTCTCGCCGCGCATTCGAGAACCGTTCGAAGACTTGCTCGGCAATGGCCGCAAGCCGCGATGTATCGGCAACATCGTCGGCGAACAGGCGGTGCGCGCCATAGGCGACCCAGCGCTTATGATCAATCCACACGGCGTGCAGTGCGGTTTCGGCTACCACCACCAGCATCGAAGCACTGCCGTCGACGGAATGCCGGGCCCGATTCATCGCCTGAGGCAACCCGAGCATCAGGCTTTGCACTTCCACACGCGCCGCCGCGCTGACATCGCGGATGCCATCGTGCAGCGATCTCGACAGCGCGCTGGCGAACACCGCCCTGCCGCCCCGCTGCATCACGGTGCGGATCACGATGGCATCGCCATCCATCCCGAACGTCTCGGCGAAGTAACTCCGGGCAATATCTTCGACCTCCCGCGTGCGCATGGTGCGGAAGTCGCCCCGCAGGATCCCGTGATTGGCCCAGAAATCATCCAGCACGATGAACGCACGGCGCCTCGATTTGGTCGCGCGTCCAGAAACACCGGGGGCTTGCGCCAATGCCTGACCCAGGACGTCGAGCGCGCCTTGCTCGGAGAAGTGCTGTGCCTCGACCATCGCTATGCTGGCGTGCTCGATAACCGGCGGCAAGGACGACTGCGCGGCGACGGCCTTTCCCCCCTGGCGCACGCGCTGCGCCAGGCGCAGCAGATACTGCAGCCTTGTGGGGCGCACCCCGACCGCGGCTGCACAGGTGCCCAGCCCGATTGCGAGGACATCATTCGACGATCGTGACACGATTGATCTCCTCGAGGGTCGTTTCGCCCTTCGCCATCAGCCGAACCGCCGCGGTGCGCAGGGTCTCCATCCCGTGGCGAAGCGCTGCGCTCTTGATGCGGCCGAGCGGCGCTCGCTCCGACAGCAGCTCGCGCAGTTCGTCGTTCATCCGCAGCGCTTCCGCAATGGCGCGTCGCCCACGATATCCCGAGCCACGGCAGGCGGCGCAGCCGAGCCCCCTGCGGAAGCGAAAGCCCGCTGCCACCTCAGGATCGATCCCGGCACGTGCCAGCGCTTGCGCATCTCCCGCCTCCTCGATCGCGCAATCGGCGCAGCATTGGCGAACCAGGCGTTGCGCCACCACGCCGTTCAATGCGGACACGAAGCTATAGGGATCGACGTCCATATTGGTGAAGCGGCCGATGACATCGAACACGTTGTTCGCGTGCACGGTCGTAAAGACCTGATGCCCCGTGAGCGCCGCCTGCACGGCGATCTGCGCCGTCTCGGGATCGCGGATTTCGCCGACCATGATCTTGTCGGGATCGTGTCGCAGGATCGAGCGCAGCCCCCGGGCGAACGTCAGCCCCTTCGCCTCGTTCACCGGAATCTGGAGGATGTCGCCCAACTGATACTCGACCGGGTCTTCAATCGTCACGATCTTGTCAAGACCGTCGTTGATTTCGGTCAGGATTGCGTAAAGGGTGGTGGTCTTGCCACTGCCCGTGGGCCCCGTCACGAGCAGCATGCCGTACGGCATCGATGCGACCGAGCGCATGAAACGCATATCAGCCTCCTGGAAGCCGAGCGCCTCGAGCGTCAAGCCACCTGACGCCTGCGATAGCTGGTAGCGATCGAGAATGCGAAGAACGGCATCCTCGCCGAACAGGTTCGGCATGATCGACACGCGAAAATCGATGTCTCGCCCCGCATATTGGGCCTTGAAGCGACCATCCTGCGGCACCCGCCGCTCGGCGATATCGAGTTCCGAGATCACCTTGACGCGCGATAGCACCTGGTCGGCGACGCCTCGCCCTTCCGCCCGGCCGACCACCGTCAGCACACCATCCACACGGCATTTGATCACCAGGCCGTTCGCCCTGCATTCAAGGTGAATATCGCTGGCCTTCATTTTCAATGCGTCGTAGATTGTCGAATTGAGCAGGCGCACGACCGCGCTGTCGTCGCTGCTGATGCCCTGTAGCGTCAGGGCCAGTGCGGACGGATCGTTGGTGCGCTGTATGGGGTCATCGAAAGCGAGCGTGTCCAGGGCGCGCACATCCTTTTCACGCGCGGCCAGGTAGGCAGTCAGATCGCCAACACTGGCCAGCGACCAACTGTAGTGCACGGTCGGGCGTGCGCGCATGCGTTGATCGACACAGCTGCGGGTTCGCGTGTCCATCGGGTCGGCGATCACGAATAGCAGGCCCGAGCCCTGCCGGAAGCCTACGCACAGCCTGGTAGCCGCCTCGACAAAGGGAAGGACTTCAAACTCCGGCTCAAGCTGATGCAGCTCACGAATACTGATCGGGACCATCCTGAACTCGGCCGCCAACTGCGCGAGAACTTCGTCGGCACCCACGGGCTGCTGTGCAAACAGTGCCTCGAGGGCGCGTATCCCGGAGCCGTGGCGCTCGGCGAGCTCGCGTAGGGTGGCCCGGAACTGAACGCTCCCTCTTTCCATATTCGCGCCGTTCGGATCCATGACGTACCTATTGGAGGCTGGAGGCTATTTCAAAAATTGGCAAATACATCAGGACGACAATGCCGCCGATGACGACGCCGATGAAGATCATCATCATTGGCTCGATCAATCGCGAGATCACGTCGATGGCCCGTGACACCTTTGCCTCCTGGAATCCAGCGATCTTGTCGAGCACGGGGCCCAGGCCGCCGGTTTTCTCGGCGACGGTCAGCAAGCGATAGGTAATCGCGCTTGCCAGCCCGCAATCCTGGAATGCGTCGGACATCTTTCCGCCGTTCCGGATGGCATTCATCGCCGTGGCGAGCGCCACGCGGTCGCCACGGCCGATCAGGCCACGAGCTAGATCGAGTGCCTGGACCGCCGGAATGCCGCCATCGACCAGCATCGCCGAGGTTCTGAAGAACTGCGACTGGCGATAGATACGGAAATGCATACCGATGCCCGGCATCGCAAGGATGCGATCGGCGATCCAGTCGCGCACGCCCTGCCGGCGTAGTACAACGATCGATCCCAGCAGAAACACCGCGAAGCCAGCTACCAGCGAAGACCCGTGCGCGTGGACCAGGCCGCCCCAGGCCATCAGCCATCGCGACAGCAGTGGAAGTTCGCGGCCGCTGTTCTCGAGCAGGTTCGCGAAACGCGGGACGACAAAAGCCAGCAGGAAAAAGACCACCGCCAGGCCAACGGCCATCAGGACGGACGGATAGATGGCCGCCGATACCACCCGGGCACGCAATTCTCGCAATGTGGCGCTATTGCGCGAATAACGCTTCAGGCTTTCGGCAAGGCCGCCAGTTTGCTCGCTGGCCTTTACGCAAGCTATCAGGACCGTCGGGAAGACATCATCCGCATGCTCAAGCGCGGCGGACAATGCGTGGCCTTCATCCAGTTGCCTTAGCAGTTGCCGGTAGGTTCTTGCCGAGGCATCGCGGCCCTCATTGCTGCCCAGCGTGCGTAAGGCGTCAACCACACCAACTCCGGCGTCTAGCAAAGCGGCCAGCTCTCTTGCAAACAACTCCACGTCGAACTTCGTAACCTGCAGCGCTGTCCAGCGGCCAGGCCCGCGCCTGGCGCCGGCGGCCAGCCGAATCGATACCACGCGCAGCCCGCGCGAGCGCGCCGTTGCGGCCGCACTGGCAGGCGAATCACCCTCGACGTGGATTGACTGCACCTCGCCGCAGGTATCAAAGACGCGCATCAGGTACTTCACCTCGTTCTCCCTGTCGGGCCATCCAACCAGCGCGCTACCTCATCGCAGGCAGGGCACGCTTACCAGGACGTGACATCCGCGTTCTCGCCATCGCCTCCAACTTGCCCATCCTTTCCGAAGGAGACCAGATCGTAGTCACCATGCTCGCCTGGCGAGCGGTATTGATAAGGCCTGCCCCATGGATCCAGCGGCACGGCCTTCTCCAGGTAGGGCCCGCTCCAGCGCGGCTCGTTCTGTGGCTTTGCCACCAGGGCTTCGAGCCGTTCTTCCGTGGTCGGGTAGGACCCCACATCCAGGCGATACTGGTCTAGCGCCTTGCTCAACGAGCTGATCTGCGCCTTGGCGATGCTGATGTTTGACTTACCGAGTTGAGCGAAGTATTTTGGTGCAACGAGGCCAGCCAGCAAGCCGATGATGACCAGGACGACCAGCAACTCCAGCAGCGTGAAGCCCTTGGCTTGACCCCAATCCTTCCCGATGCACCGCCTGCCACATGGCCTGGATATACATCCGTGCACGCGCCTGCATATGCGCCTGCAAAGTGGAATCAGTTGCGTATCGATGCGCATGGAAAACCCCTTGCCCTCGGGACGATCGCCTGGGCCCAACCGCGGCCTTTTTCTCATTCTTGGCTAGCGAGCGGTGGGAAAGAAGTAGGGATACCCGCCGAACAGCATGGGTAGAGACCCTCCACATGGCTACGGCAATGAGCCGTATTGGCAATTGGCTTCCCGGGTACATACAATAAGACACACCTGAAGAGAAATGCCCTTGGGCGGCGTCTTCCCGTGTTCCTGGACATCGCCATCGCGCAAGAGGGTGACTAGCGCTTTCCGTCCATCTCGCGCGGACCGCGGCCGCATCAGCACTTTAGGAGTTCCGATGAGCGCAAGCACTCCCCACGGAGGAGAGCATCTGAAACTGCGTGACGTCACCGATGCAATGCGCAAGATGATGGCCGCGATCGATTCGAGCAACAGGGTCCTGCGCGCGATAACAGATGTTCGCGGTACCGCTCTGGCCATTCTCGCGCCGGGCGGACGTTTTTTGTCGGCGAACAGCAGCGCAGCGGCGATGTTTGGCTATTCGATTGCGGACTTGATAGGCAAATCGCTTGTCGAACTGGTTCGGGACAGCGATCAGAAACGCGTTAGCGAGGGATTCTCCGGCAGTGCATCCAGTGCGTTTCACTCCTTTGGTGTGGTCTTGCGCGGACGAGGAGGCCGGGACACCGATATCTTGTTGCACAAACAACCCATTGCGGATAGCGAGGGCATTTTCAGCGCGTTCCTGGTTGTCTTCGAAGAACCCGTCATTTTGCAAGATGGCAGCATCGAGGCGCTGAGCCGTCCTGAATCGGAACTTCGTCGCCTCTACACGCACCTGATGATCGGGCAGGAGAAAGAGCGCAAGCGGGTATCCTCCGAACTCCATGATGGCCTCGGGCAGGCACTGACATTGATCAAGCTGATGGTTGAGGACTCACTGCTGCGCATCGAGCGCGGTAACGTCGAGGAGGCCGTTACGTTACTTGATACCACGGTGCTGCGTATCCGTGAAACCATCGGCGAGGTGCGCCAGATCTGCAACGAACTACGCCCCAGGCTGCTTGATGATCTGGGCTTGGTCCCCGCGTTGGCATCCCTGTGCAGGCAGATAGAGCACGGCAGCGGGAAGGTTGTCGTCATCTTCGATTGCCGGGTCCGGGAAGACGAGATTCCGGACAGTCTCAAAGCGGATATGTTCCGGGTGGCGCAGGAGGCGATGAACAACGTCGTGAAGCACGCGGTGGCAACCGAGATCAGGGTGACATTGCAACGCGATGCCAGCGGCATCCTGCTAACGATACAAGACAACGGCATCGGCTTCGAACAGCTTCCCCTTTCGGCCGACGACGCGTCCTTCTCGGGGCTGGGCCTGATCGGGATGCAGGAGCGGGTCGAATCGAATGGCGGGAGTTTCTCGCTCCAGTCAAGCGAGTGCAGCGGAACCCTCGTCTCGGCAACGTGGAGAGCCTGATCCGCCGCGGGACAATGGCAACGTGCCTGTATCGGCTTGTCGTGCTGCCATGTGCCTCATTGCCGCGCAAGCTGTGCGGGCGGCCATACGCATGCCGCCCACGCCAACAAACCTACTCTTGAGCGTCGCGACGAGGACAACCAAGCCGATCCTCGTTTCCGGCGGTGCTGCCGGACTGGCCATCTCGAGCGTCATCGGCGTTGCTCGCGTTGTCGTTGGACGCCTCATGTGCATGCGTCAGCGGCGGCTCCACATCGCGAGTCGGATCATAGTATCGCTTGGCCAGGGAGGTGATCAGGCCCATGTTGATTGCGATCAGAACCAGCCCAGTCAGATTTGTGATCCCTAACTTATGCATCAGACTGGCACGATACTTCTCGATGGTCTTTGGGCTGAGGTTCAGGTATTGCCCAGCCTGCTTATTGGATCGTCCTTCCGCAACCAGCTTCAGGACGCTGCGTTCCCTGGCCGTCAGTACATCCCACGCATTCTTATTCGAAGCCTGGTGGTCATTTCCGCTAACAAACGATTCCACCAGGTTTCCATACATTTCCGAACTCAGATGCTTCTTACCCTGCATGACGGCATGCATCGCAAAAACCAGGTCTTCGAACGAAGAATCTTTCAAGACGTAGCCATCCACACCAGCGCGCAGCGCCTCCCGGACGTACTCGTCGCTTTGGTGAACAGTAAGAGCAATGATCCGAACGGCTGGCGTTCGGCGTCGGATCGCGGAGATTGCATCGATTCCGTTCATGCCGGGCATCGATAAATCCATCAGGATCAGGTCCGGATTCAATGAGATAGCAAGATGACACGCCTCTCTGCCGTCTTTCGCCTCGCCGACCACATTGAACTCGCCAATGCTGGATACCATCGAGCGTAGGCCGCTTCGTAGAAGGTGATGATCTTCGACGATCAGAACGTTATATTTTATATTCACTTCCCCCTCCCTTTACCACCCTATTTTCTTTTGTTATTCATTGCTGCGATTTGATAAAATCAACGATAACCTCCCATAAATAATGAATCGAGACAATGTGCGGCCGTAAATGCCGCCGGCATGAGAAAAGTGCCCGCCGGGGGACGAGGCACGAAACTGTTCTGCGTCACGCGATCATTCCCGCTATGCGCTTGATCTGAGCGATGCAGGTACGCCTTGGGCTGCCGCTGTAGTGCCAACGCCGAGCATTGGCCGGCCCGCACCCACTTGGAATCAAGGGGTCCGACAATGAGCCGTGCCCACAACACCTGGTGGCCAGATGGCTTCTGGTGCGATTCTCCGCTGGCATGGGGATATCGCAGCAGGTCGGTGCAGGCCTCCCAGCGCTTGCTCATCATGACCTCTCCCAGCTGGTCTTTGCGTTTCGTAACTTTCTGTAATACAAGGCTAGGAACTAAATTCACGGAGATACACCACCCAGATGGATTAGGGCTGTATTTGGCACAATCCATCTAGACACAAGTTCAATGCATTGCTTTTAATACAATAACGTCACGTCACCGTTGGCCTACATATAGCGAATGCGGTCGTAACATGCACCAGCCCAAACGGCGCTTGTCGTGCAATGTCGTGACACCCAAGGCCGGGCCGGAATATCGGCACGACCTGGGCAAGCTGCGCAGGCGCTTCGCCATCTACCATCCGGACTACTGCTCCGTCGGGCTCTTTGCGCCATCGTCGGCCACGCTGTCGTGGCTCATCGGCTCATCTTTCATCTGCTGCTCGCTCATGCTGTCGGGGCTTGCCGGCTCGTCCTTGATCGGCTCCGCAGCCATGCCACGGTAGTTCTCCGCATCGCTCCGGGCTCCTTCCTGGGCCGTGACTTCGTGATTCATCAGGCTTTTGATGGCGATGTCGCTAACCGTGTCATCAGCAGCAAGAACGCCTGCGGCCGTGAACGCCAAGCTGCAGGCAAGTGCGGCGGCGGTGAGCTTGTTCATGATGGTCTCCCTCAGCGATTCAATAACGGCCCGGGACATCCAGGGGCGAGGCGAGGCGACGCCAGTCCCGGGGTTCTACCACTATGCTCGGCCAAGCGGGTAACAAGAAAAGTAGTAATCCACGCCAAAAGGCATGGGCAAGATCCCCCATTGCGAGGCGGTGCAGATCACGCCCCCCCATCATTCATCTCGTGTGCGATGCGACGCCTTGGTGGCTAGCCCTACCTCATCTGTAGGGTGTTGACCCATGGCAAGCGTGACCGGCCGCCAACAAAATGCAAAGGCCAGGAGGAATCAGGCGCCGCGGCGTGCCGCTGCCATCCCTCGACCCACGGCAGCGATCTTGTTGACGACGTGCAACCGGGAGAAGCAGATGAAGACGAACGCCTCGACCTTCATTGCCATTTCCATCGCCTTCGCGCTTGGCCAGGCAGCACCCGTTTTCTCCCAGCAAGCCACCAGCAAGGACAACGACAGCTTGCCGACGGACACGTTGGCGATCGTGAATGGCGTGGCAATTCCGCTAGCGCGGCTCGGCGACGCCATGCGCGCGGCGCGCCAGCCGGATACGCCGGAACTGCGCCGCCTGTTCAAGCAGGAGCTCATTGCGCGCGAGGTCTTGCGCCAGGGTGCCGAGAAGCAGAACTACGGCATGAAGCCGGCGGTGCAGGAAGCAGTCAATGCCAGCAAGGCTGCTGCGGAGACAGAACTCTACCTGCGGGACAACATCCATCCCGAGCCGATCACCGACGCGCAGGTTAACGCGCGCTACCACGAGATCGTTGGCTTGATGGGCGACGAGGAGTACAAGTTGCGGATTCTATCCGTGAGTGACGATGCTACGGCATCGAAAGTGCTTGAACGATTGCGTTCAGGTGCGGCCTTCGACGCCCTCGTGCGCGAGTACAGCATTGCGTCGAGCAAGGAAGACGGCGGTGAAATGCCGTGGGTCAGTTTCAAGACGCCGGCGACCGAGGGAAAGACGCAAGGTGTGCCGTTGGCGGTCGCGCAGGCCGTGACGCAACTATCCGCCGGCGGCGTTACGCCCACGCCGATTGCCGTCGATAACGTTCGCGTGATCGTCAAGCTGGAAGCCAAGCGTGCGACCCAGGTGCCGACATTCGATCAGATGAAGGGCGCGATTCGCCAGCAGCTGCAAGTGCTCGCCCTCAAGAACGCGAGCGCCGGGTTCATCGGTGCCCAGATGCAACGGGCGACGATTCAGCAATAGTGACGGCAGGCGCCCCCTGCCGGCTGGCGGGAGGCGGGCTATCAATCGCCCCGAGCGCCATGCGCGCACACCCGGCGCCTAGGGGCTCCTGCTACCGCTCAAGCGTCGATAGTGCGCCATCACCATCGGCACGTAGCTTTGCGTTTCCGCGTACGCCGGGATGTGATAGCCCGCGCGGATCACCGCATTCTCTCCTGCGTTGTACGCCGCCAGCGCCAGCTCAACGTCGTCTCTGAACAAATCCAGGAGAAAGCGCAGGTATTTGGCGCCAGCCAGCACATTGTCGCGGGGATTGAGTATGTCGCCCGCGGAGAACCGTCTGGCGGTCTCCGGCATCAACTGCATCAGGCCGCGCGCTCCCTTCTTGGACACCGCGTTCGGGTTGTATCCGGACTCGACCACGATCACCGCCGTGATCAACTCCGGTGGCACCCGGGCATCGCGGCTCGCCTCGGCAATGATCTCGGAGTACTGAGCGGAATCCATCGTCGCGGAAGCAGCGGCGGCATTGTCTTTTCTCGCACCCCGCGCTGCCGGTTCGCTAGAGGTGACAACCAGGTGCAGCGCCGGATTCCCCGGTCTGTCTGTCAGCATGATCGATCCATCGGCACCGACGGCGCCGAATATCTGGGCCTGTGCCACGCGCGGGCAAGCCAGGCTCAATGCGAAAGACGCAATGAGAAAGCCAGCTCTCAGCAAGGGCGGCAACACGCAAGCACGCATCTGGATATCCCCCAGACTGCATTGTGCAGATGGGCAACGAGATGCGGCATGGGTTGGCTCCCTACTGCTGCGGTAGGGCAAACCATCGCAGCCCGTTGCGCCCCCACCCGACGGCGGCGCTCGCGACGCGCTCTATCCCAAGCCAAGGGTGGATGCACCCAAGCGAGCGAGAGTAGATCTCCCCCATTAACGACTGCGCGTGGCTGATGGCACCGTAGTAGTACGCGCCCACCAGCAGGTCGGTGAGATCCGGACCGTACGCGTACCGTTCTCGGATTCACCAATAATGGAGAAGCGACAGTCGTGGAAGCGCGCGGTCGCGTGCATGTATCCAGCCACCTGACGCCGCCGGCATAAATTCAAAAATTCTGAACAATATATCCGGATAAGACTGGTCTAACGCACCGATGACTCTCCTATAGTTCGTTACATGGACGGCGCGCACAAACAAAGCAACGTTCTGGCAGTCGCAGCGAATAATCAACGAAATTCAACGAATTTTAAGATACTGGAGAACATCATGACCAAGACCTTCGCCCTCAAGCTCGCTTCCACCCTCGTGCTCTCGCTCGCCGCCATCGGCGCCGCCCAGGCCGCTTCCGCCAGGGACACCCTCGCCGGCGACAAGTACGGCTATGAATTCCGCACCTCGGTCCCCGCCGACAAGTACGGCTACGACTTCCGCGCAACCGACACCTTCACCGACGGCGCACGCAGCGGCAAGCTAGATACCTTCACCGAAGGCGCCCGCATCGCCGGCCTGGACCGCTCGGGGGTTTCGGCTTCGCCGGCTCGCGGATTCGACGCCTACACCGACGGTGCACGTGCCGGCAAGTTTGACCCGTACACCGATGGCGCGCTGGTTGCCGGCCTGGATCGCACCGGCGTATCGGCTACGCCGGCCCGCAGCGTCGATGCCTACACCGACGGCGCCCGCAGCGGCAAGGTCGATGTCTTCACCGAAGGCGCCAACGCCTGATGCCGTACCCGCAACTGGCCATCTGCCACGACACCGCCTGAGATGTGGTGTCGTGGCATGGCCGCTGCCTATCAGACCGCCTACCCTCCTGCGGACCTGAGGATGATGGCCAGGACGACACATGCGAAGTCACGCGTAAGCCCTTGATTCTTCATGGACAGGCAGCGGTGATCCATGGAGAAAGCCTTTACCAAATGTCTGCGTCCCTCCGCGGCCAGGGCGCAAGGCGGGGCGGTCCGCTCAATCGCCTCTCGGCGTCCTGACGCGCGGCATGCGCAGCGCCGTGTGCCTCAAGGCAGCCATACAATTTGTTACCTCTGCGGCCATTCGCTGACACCGATCGGACATGGGCCGTTGATAGCGTCTCCCTGCTGCCCTGTGGCAGTCATTCGAGGAGATATCATGCGAGCAACAAAAAGGCTTACCCTGGCCGTAGCGCTGTCGCTGTCATGCGGACTGGCCACGTCCGCACGCGCGGACGACGACGCCCGTCAGCCGCGTGCCAAGCATGTGCTGCTGGTTTCGGTCGATGGCCTGCATCAGGCCGACCTGGACTGGTTCGTCAACGCAAATCCGGCCTCCACCCTTGCGCAACTGGTCCGCCACGGCGTTGCCTACCGGAATGCGCAAACGCCGTTCCCCTCGGATTCTTTCCCCGGCATGGTCGGCCAGGCCACGGGTGGCAACCCCAGGACCACCGGCATCTACTACGACGACGCCTACAGCCGCAGCCTGCTGCCGGCCGGCACCAAGGCAGCCAGTTGCCACAGCACCAAGCCAGGCGCTGAGGTGTATTACGCAGAGGTGATTGCGAAAGACCTGAACCGGCTGGACAGCGGGCAAGGCATCCCCGGCCTGTACTCGGATTTTTCCAGGATTTCGCAGCTGACCGGGCACCCGCAAGACCTGATCAACCCGGCGTTGCTGCCGGTCTCTGCGCAGACTTGCCAGCCGGTTTATCCGCATCAGTATCTCAAGGTCAACACGATCTTCGAGGTCGCGCACAAGCATGGACTGCGCACTGCCTGGTCGGACAAGCACGCCGCCTACGAGATCCTCAACGGGCCGTCCGGCCAGGGTATCGACGATCTGTTTGCCCCCGAGATCAACAGCTCGGTAACCGATCCGTCGCTGCCCGCCGGCCCGGGTGACGACTGGACCAAGGACAACACACACACACAGCGCTACGATAGCCTCAAGGTACAAGCCGTCCTCAACTGGATCAAGGGCCACGACCATGCCGGCAACGGCTCACCGGGCACCCCCGCCATCTTCGGCATGAACTTCCAGGCCGTCTCGACCGCGCAGAAACTCAATAAATCCAGCTACTACACGGATCCGAACAACACCGCCACCAACGTTGCCGGCGGCCTGGGCGGCTACACCATGAACGGGACCGCGCCCGGCCTGGTGCTGCAAAGCGCGCTGACCTTCGTCAACAACCAGCTGGCGACAATGCTCAGCGTCCTCGACCGCACCAGCACCGTGGTGGTCCTGTCGGCCAAGCACGGCCAGTCCCCGCAGAACCGCGCCGATCTCACCATCATCAACGATGGCGACATGATCGACGCGCTGAACTGCGCCTGGGAGAAATACGCCGCCACGTGCAAGGACTCGTCCAAATCCCATCTGGTGGCCCATGCGATCGACGATGACGGGATCCTGATGTGGTTCAACGACCGGTCTCCCGCCGCGATCAGCTTTGCCAGGAACTTCCTGCTCGGCTATTCCGGCAACGGCCTCGGCTCCGACGCTGCCGGCAACGCCATCGCCAAGGCCTTCAGCCAGGCGGGCGCCAGCAAAATCTACGCCGGCGAAGAAGCCGCTGACCTGTTCGGCGTGGCGCACGGCGACGATCGCGTGCCGGATCTCGTCGGCATCGCGCAGCAAGGTACCGTCTGGGCCGGCGGCAAACTGTCGAAGATCGCCGAACACGGCGGTGATGCCAAGCAGGACCGCCACGTACCCATCGTTGTGTGGGGCGCAGGCATCGACCAGAACATCGTCGACGAGCCGGTCCAGACCAACCAGATCGCGCCGACCATCCTCGCTTTGCTCGGACTCAAGCCGCACGAGCTGCAAGCGGTGCAGGCCGAACACACCAAGGTACTGCCGCATCTGCATTGAGCGGCGCCGGGACAACAGCGCAAGCTGACGGTCCCGGCACAAGGAACGCCCCGTGGCTGTAGAGCCCACGGGGCGTTCCCGCATTCCTGGATTGCGGCGCGGGCACGCCCCTGCCTGCGCAGCGCCATCATTCCAGTTTATGGAATTAACAAATCCCGCCAACGCCATTCCCCAGCACCAGCCGCCGGCATCACAATGCGCTTTGCGCAAAGCAGCGCAGGCACCTGGCTAGTCCGCCAGCCCTCGTCCCCGTTGCACCATCCCCACAAAGAACATGAGAACCATCACGATCAACGGTAAGCCGCAAAAGATCGACCTGCCCGACGACGCCCCGCTGCTGTGGGCCGTGCGCGATCACCTCGGCATGACCGGCACCAAGTTTGGCTGCGGCATGGCCCTGTGCGGCGCCTGCACCATGCATCTGGACGGCCAGCCGATCCGCTCCTGCGTGACCCCGATCTCGGCGGTGGCCGGCAAGAAGATCACCACCATCGAGGGCTTGTCGGCCGACAAGATCGGGCAGGCCTTGCAGGCAGCGTGGGAGGAATTCGGTGTGCCGCAGTGCGGCTACTGCCAGGCGGGGCAGTTGATGTCCGCCACCGCGCTGCTGCACACCAACCCGCACCCGAGCGAAGAAGACATCGACGGGGCAATGAGCGGCAACATCTGCCGCTGTGGCACCTATACGCGCATCCGCGCCGCCATCCAGCACGTTGCCAAATCGAACGTGGCTGCAAAGCCGTCTGCCCAGCCGACGGGAAAGAGGAGCGCCAAATGAGCACGCTGCAATCTGCCGGGCGCCGCACCTGGCTCAAGAGCATGGGTGCCCTCGCCGGCCTGACGTTGACTGTTGGCCTGGACGGCATCGTGCTGGCAGCGGATGAGCCCAAGAAGTACGGCCGCGACGGCATGCCTGGCGGCGCCGTGGATAGCCCGCTGGTGTTCCTCTCCATTGCCGAAGATGGCAAGGTAAGCATCGTCTGCCACCGCTCCGAGATGGGGCAAGGCGTGCGCACCAGCCTGCCGATGGTGGTGGCCGACGAGCTCGAAGCAGACTGGGCGCAGGTGCTGGTGGTGCAAGCGCCCGGCGATGAAATCCGCTACGGCAACCAGAACACCGACGGCTCGCGCAGCGTGCGGCATTTCTTCGAGCCTATGCGGCGCGTAGGCGCAAGCGCGCGGATGATGCTGGAAGCTGCCGCCGCTGCCCGCTGGAATGTGCCGGCAGGCGAAGTCCAGGCGCGCAACCACGCGGTGGTCCACGTGCCGAGCGGCAAGAGCCTTGGCTTTGGTGCGCTGGCAAAGGATGCCGCGCGCCTGCCCGTGCCTGAGGCCGCCAGCCTCAGGCTGAAGGATCCGGCCCAATTCCGCTATATCGGCAAGGACAGCACGCGCAGCATCGATGGCCACGACATCGCCACTGGCCGTGCGCAGTACGGCATCGATGTGCGGCTCGACGGCATGCTGTACGCCGTCATCGCGCGCCCGCCGGTGTTCGGCGGCAAGCTCGCCGGCGTTGACTCTACGCAGGCGATGAAGGTGCCTGGCGTGATCAAGGTGGTGGAACTGGCCGGCAGCCCCGCGCCCGCCATGTTCAACCCACTGGGCGGCGTGGCGGTGATCGCCACCAATACCTGGTCGGCCATCAAGGGCCGCGAGGCGCTAAAGCTGCGCTGGGACGATGGCCCCAACGCCAGCTACGAGTCCGGTGCGTTCCGCGCCACGATGGAAAAGGCCGCAAGCCAGCCCGGCAAGGTGGTGCGCAACCAGGGCGACACGATGGCCGCCCTGTCCGGCCCCGGCAAGCGCGTCACCGCGCAGTATTACCTGCCACATATCGCGCACGCCACGATGGAGCCGCCGGTTGCCACGGCGCGCATTGCCGATGGCAAGTGCGAAGTCTGGACGTCGGTCCAGGCGCCGCAGGCCACGCGCGAAACCGTGGCCGGGCATCTCGGCCTGAAACCGGAGGACGTCACGGTGCACGTGACGCTGCTGGGCGGCGGCTTTGGCCGCAAGTCCAAGCCGGACTTCGCCGCCGAGGCCGCGCTGCTGTCCAAGGCCATGGGTGGCAAGCCGGTCAAGGTAACGTGGACGCGCGACGATGATCTGCATCACGACTACTTCCACACCGTCTCCGTCGAGCACATGGAAGCCATGCTCGGCGCCGACGGCAAGACGCAGGCATGGCTGCATCGCACCGCCGCCTCGACCATCACGTCGACCTTCGTGGCCGGCGCGAAGAACGAAGCCACGTTCGAGCTTGGCATGTCGGCGGTGAATATGCCATTCGACATCCCCAACGTGCGCGTGGAAAACCCCGAAGTGGAGGCGCACACCCGCATCGGCTGGTTCCGCTCGGTGTCCAACATCCCCCACGCCTTCGCCGTGCAATCGTTCGCGGCCGAACTGGCGACGGCAGCCGGGCGCGATCATCGCGACTACCTGCTGGCGCTGCTCGGCCCGGACCGGCGCATCGACCCGGCGCAGCTGTCCGATACCTGGAACTACGGCGAATCGCCACAGCAGTATCCGCTTGATATCGGCCGCCTGCGCGGCGTGATTGAACTGGCCACGCGCGAGGCTGGCTGGGGCAAGACGCTGCCGAAGGGACGCGGGCTGGGGCTGGCTGTCTGCTACAGCTTCGTGACCTACGTGGCGGCGGTGGTCGAAGTGGTGGTGGCCGATGACGGCAGCATCAGCGTGCCGCGCATTGACATGGCGGTGGACTGCGGCGCCCAGGTCAACCCGGACCGCATCCGCTCACAGGTGGAAGGCGCCTGCATCATGGGCATCAGCCTGGCCACCACGGGCGAGATCACCTTCAAGGACGGGCGCGCCCAGCAGGACAACTTCCACCAGTACGAGGTGATGCGCGCGCCCTCGGCGCCGCGCCAGATCCATGTGCACCTGGTGCCGGGCAGGTTCGACGCACCGCTTGGCGGCGTCGGCGAGCCAGCCGTGCCGACCATTGCGCCGGCGCTGTGCAATGCGATCTTTGCGGCTACCGGCAAGCGCATCCGCGCGCTGCCGATCCGGGAGCAGTTGAAGAAGGCTTGAGGCCGGACCTGAATCGCGGGGCGCTGGGTTTCGCGCTCCGCGATTCACATTTCATTTGGCAAACGTGATCGCGCAAAATCGTTGCGGCAAATCACAGCCACAAGACCGCAGCCGCAAAAGCAAAACCCCCCAGTACTTTCGTACTGAGGGGTTTCAAGGGAGAGCCTGGCGATTACCTACTTTCACACGGGTATCCGCACTATCATCGGCGTGGAGTCGTTTCACGGTCCTGTTCGGGATGGGAAGGGGTGGTTCCAACTCGCTATGGTCACCAGGCATAAACGGTGGCCGCGTTGAGGTGTGCTCAACGCAGCAAATAGGGATGTAGTAGGGGTTGTGCGTATCGGCCAAGCTGCTTTTTGCTGCTGCAGCGGCACGCGACACTCACACCAGGTAGAAACACACTGGTTATAGGATCAAGCCTTACGGGCAATTAGTACTGGTTAGCTTAACGCATTACTGCGCTTCCACACCCAGCCTATCAACGTCCTGGTCTCGAACGACCCTTCAAGGAGCTCAAGGCTCCAGGGAATCCTCATCTTCAGGCGAG
>NZ_LZZU01000027.1:0-19225 GCF_014170355.1 Cupriavidus sp. UME77 | reverse complement strand
GTTATGATTGGGTGGGGCTGGGGGCGGGCCTTTCAGGGGAGTGGGTTGGTCGGTTCTAAAGTCAAAATCAACTTCAACTGCTTGAATTCAAAAGCAACTGCAGTTTCACCGCCCCTGCGGGGCGGCGACCTACTTTTTTGTCTTGCCAAAAAAGTAGGCAAAAAAGGCGCGCCGGATGGGACGACACCCCCTCGGGAATCGGCGAAAAGAGCGGCCGGGACCCAAACTCGCATCGCCTTAAGGCGATACTCAGACATGGGTCCCTCTTTTCCGCTCTTTTCGCCGATTCCCGAGGCGCCCCATACGGCCTGGGCACACCTACACGGCTCGCTTCGCATCGCGCTGGGGTGTGGCCCGCCCTGCGGGCGGGCCACACGGCTACCAATCGTTACTTTGGCGGACCGGCCTGCCCTCTCTCCCGCCCCCCGCAAGCGGGAGAGCGACACAAACCAATAGTCAACTCAAACCTTGCAGGTTGTAGCCGTGTTTTCCGCCCGTGGGGCGGCAAACACCGTCCCGCGATGCGAAGCGAGCCGTCAAGGTGTGCCTAGCCCGTATGGGGCGCCTCGTCGGCAGGTAAAAAGAGCGGAAAAGAGGGGGCCATGTCTGAGTATCGCCTTAAGGCGATGCGAGTTTGGCCCCCGGCCGCTCTTTTTGCCTGACGACGAGGAGGCTTTCGCCCCATCCGGGTCGCCTTCTTTGCCTACTTTCTTGGCGAGACAAGAAAGTAGGTCGCCTCCCCGCAGGGGAGGTGAAACTGCCTTTGACTTTGACTTTGACTTTCAAGTCAAGCAACAGAATCCCCCCACACCCCACAAACAAAAAAAGCCCACGTCTTCACGTGGGCCTCCATTCTATGCCACCTGCCGGCCTTGAACCTGCCGGCGAGGCACTCCCTGCACTCAGGAAGTTTGCTGAATCCCTGCCAGCAGCCAGCCGCCGGAGCCGCTTACCGGCTTGGCCAGGTTCCAGACTTCGGCGAAGGGCTGGGCGGGCTCGCCGGCCTTTTCGCGGATCATGCCGGAGAAGCGCACGCTGGCCAGATGCTGGGCCGGGCTGTCTTCAATGCCGAGCAGTTCGCCTTCCAGCGTGACCACGTCGGTCTTGTTGACCTCGGCGCCGCGTTCGGACAGGTCCATCTTGATCTCGGCGAACATTTCCGGCGTGGTGAACTCGCGGATGTCCTCGAGATTGCCGGCGTCCCAGGCTGCCTGCAGGCGGACGTAGTAGATCTTGGCGTTGCGCAGGAAGGCTTCGGTGTCGAAGTCGGCCGGCACGCCCCAGGGCTGGGCCGCGCCCGCCGCTGCGCCAACGGCGGCGCCAGCCATCACCGGTGCGGCGGACTGCATCGAGGCGACGGAACCGGGCGCGGGCATCACCGGATTGGGTGCGCCAACCGGCACTTGTTGACGCAGGACCGGTTCGTTGCTGCCACCAAATCCGTTACCCGAGCCGCTGCCGGCACCGGCTGCGGCACCCGCATAGGCCGGTTGCTGCGGCGCCTTGGCGCCGCCGCGGAACTTGCGGATCAGCCAGATTGCGACGAATGCCACCAGGGCGATCAGGATCAGGTTGGACAGGAAGCCCATGGCGGCGCCGCCCAGGCCGAAGTGCGACAGCAGCCAGCCAATGCCCAGGCCGGCGGCGATGCCGCCGAGCATGCCACCCCAGTTACGCTTGGGCGCGGCAGCAGCGGCTGCGCCGGCACCTGCTGCTGCGGGCGCGGCTTGCTGCGCCGGTGCCTGCTGCGCGGGCGTCTGGTTCGGCGATTGCTGTGCCGGTGCTTGCTGGCGTTGCGTCACGCCGGACGATTGCTTGCCGATGCTGCGCGACCCGCCGAGGCGTTTGGCATTGGCGTCTAGCGCCATGCCGAGGGCAAGCGTGCCAATCAGCACACCCGCCATGAATTTTGCGCGAAATAGCGACATATCAGTGCTTCCCCTGTTAAGTTCGCTCATTTTTCTTTGAGCCTATATCAGTCTAGTACTTTCGCCCGACGTGGAGTGCCACCACTCCCGCCGTCAGGTTGAAGTATTCGACATTCTCCAGGCCCGCATGTTCCATAAGACGTACAAGTGAAGCCTGGTCTGGATGCATTCTGATCGATTCGGCCAGATAGCGATAGCTATCGGAATCCTGTACCACGCGCTGCCCCAGCCACGGCAGGAACTTCAGCGAATACATGTCGTAGGCCTTTTCCAGCGGCTTCCACACCTTGGAGAACTCCAGCACCATGACTTTGCCGCCCGGCTTGATCACCCGGCGCATCTCTGACAGCGCCACCTCCTTGTGCGTCATGTTGCGCAGCCCGAAGGACACGGTGACCAGGTCGAAGTGGTTGTCCGGGAACGGAATCCGCTCGGCGTCACAGAGACAGGTGGGGATGACGATGCCTTTATTCAACAAACGGTCGCGTCCAACCCGGAGCATCGACTCATTGATGTCGGTCAGCCAGACCTCGCCGGTGGGCCCGGCCTGGCGTGCGAAGGCCTTGGCCAGGTCGCCGGTGCCGCCGGCGATGTCGAGCACCTTGAAGCCCGGGCGCACGCCGGCCTGGGCGATGGTGAACATCTTCCACAGCCGGTGCATGCCGCCAGACATCAGGTCGTTCATGACGTCGTACTTATTGGCCACCGAATGGAAGACTTCGGCTACCTTGCCCGCCTTCTCTTCTTCCTTGACCTTCTCGAACCCGAAGTGGGTCTCGCTCATAACTCGCTCCAGAACTCAGTAATGGCCCGCGGGGGCACGCAATCTCAATGGCTGCCGCAGGCATGGCCGCCGGGGGCCGCCATGGGGGTGTCGCGATCGACGCCGGCCGCTTCCAGCCGCTCCAGGTAGGACTGCCAGATGGCGTCCTGCTGGGCGCCCAGGCGGTAAAGCAGTTCCCAGGAATAGATGCCGGTATCGTGGCCGTCGGAAAAACGGATCAGGATGGCGTAGTTGCCGACCGGCTCCACCGCGGCGATGGTGACGTCGCGCTTGCCGGTCTGCAGCACTTCCTGGCCCGGGCCGTGGCCCTGCACCTCGGCCGAGGGTGAGTTCACCCTCAGGTATTCGAACGGCAGCCGGAAGCTGGAACCGTTGTCAAAACCCACCTCCAGCACGCGCGACTGGGTGTGCACGGTAAGGGCGGTGGGATGGGGAGTATCTTTTTCAAGGCCTGCCATGATGGGTGGCGTGCGGCTGTGGGCGAGCCGCAGGTTGCGGCCACACCGGCCTTTACGCTTCGTGTACGACCCGATAGCTTACCGCAGCCGCCTCGCCTTGCCCATCGTGCTCCGCCTCCCAGTGCGCTCCGTCGGCCGCGACATAGCGCAGGCGCTTGCCATGGAAGGCGGCAACCGTGCTGCGGTGGGCGATGCTGATGATCGCCGCGCCGGGCAGGGAGTCCACCATCAGGCTGTACATCGCGCTTTCGGTTTCCTCGTCGAGCGCGCTGGTGGCCTCGTCCAGGAACAGGTAGTCGGGCTTTTGCAGCAGGGCGCGCGCAAAGGCCAGGCGTTGCTGCTCGCCCGGCGACAGCCGCAGCGACCAGTTGTCGAACACGTCGAGCTGCTCGGCCAGGGCGCCGAGCCGGGCTTCGCGCAGCACCTTCTGCAAGGCTTCGCGGCTATGCACGGTGCCGGCGTCGGGATAAGCCAGCGCATCGGCCAGCGAACCGATCGGCAGGTAGCTGCGCTGCGGCAGGAACAGCATGCGAGCCGCGCCGGGCATGGCTACCGTGCCGCTGCCGTAGGGCCAGATCCCGGCCAGCGCGCGGAACAGCACGCTCTTGCCGCAACCCGAGGGGCCGCTGACCAGCCAGCGTTCGCCGGGTGCGATCTGCAGCGAGAACGGCGCCACCAGCGGCCGCTGCTGGATCTCGCCGCCGTTGCCGGTGCGCACCGGCAGTGCCAGCGCGAGGGTGTCGATGCGGATACCGTCGTTATTCGCCTCGGCACCTGCATCGGCCTTGACCACCTCGATGTCGCGCACGCCGGTGTGCTCCTGGTCCTGGCGCTCCGCCACGCGGATGGCGTCGCGGAAGTCGATCAGCCGGTTGGCCGCGGCCTTCCAGCCAACCAGCGTGGAATAGTTGTCAACGAACCACGACAGCGCACCTTGCACCTGGCCGAAGGCCTGGCTCACCTGCATCAGCCCACCCAGCGTCATCTTGCCGGCGAAGTAGCGCGGCGCGGCCACGAGCAGCGGAAAGATGATGGCGAACTGGCCGTAGCCGGAACTGACAAAGGTCAGGCGACGCGTATAGCGCATCAACTGTTTCCAGTTGGCGCGAATGCGGTCAAAACGCGAGCGCAAGCCCGCCTGTTCGGTAGGCTCGCCCCGGTAAAGCGCCACCGGCTCGCTGTTCTCGCGCAAGCGCACCAGCATGAAACGGAAATCCGCCTCGTACTGCTCTTGCTGGAAACTCAAGCCGATCAGCGGCCGGCCCACCACGTGGGCAATCAGCGAGCCGATCACGGCATAGCCCACCGCGAACCACACCATATAGCCGGGAATCGTGATCTCGGTGCCGCCCAGCATGAAGCTGATCGGCCCGGAAACAGCCCACAAGATGCCGACGAAAGACACCAGCGTCACCACCGAATTGAGCAGCCCGAGAGAAAGAGACAGCGCGCCATCGGTAAACGAGCGCAGGTCATCCGCAAGCCGCTGGTCGGGGTTGTCCGTGGCGTGCGTCTGTTCTATGCGGTAGTAGGCCTGGTGGCTGAGCCAGTGGTCCATGAAGCGGTCGGTCATCCAGGTACGCCAGCGCATCTGCAGCATCATGGTGTAGTACTGCCGGGATATGGCCGCCACGATGAAAAAGCCTGCGATCCAGGAGAAGCGGATCAGCAGCGCCTTGAAGGAGGTGTAGTCATGCTGCTCCAGCGCGTTGTAGAACACGCGGTTCCATTCGTTGAGCAGCACATTGATATAAACGATGCCAAGATTGAGCGCGACCACGAAGGCCAGCAGCCCGAGGCCGGCCTTGCGGTCTTCGGATTTCCAGTAGGGCTTGATCAGGTCCCACGTCTCGGCCACCCGCAGGCGGCTCTGGATCTTGAGGGCACGGGCCGGCACGGCCGGGCCTGGAACAGTAACGGAAGTCGGTGTGGACATGGCACCTTTCGCGCGGGCGGGCCATGGCTGATCCACCGGCCCCGCTCTTGTGGGAATGAAGACAACGGGTGTTAGAAGACGGCGCTGCCCGGCTGGTTCCGGAAATTCAAAAAAACCGGCAGCAGCGCCAGCACGGCCCGGGTACGGCCACGCCAGGCGTCAGCCTGCTTCGTCCAGTTTCGCCAGGGCCGCGCGCAACGCCGGCAGGCGCTGCGCAAGGCCGGCCAGGCGCTCGGCATCAGGCTCGCGCTGCACAGCCGCCCACACGGCTTCGGGAAAATGGGTGTCCCAGCGATAGCGTGGAATGATATGCCAGTGCAGGTGCGGCACCATATTGCCGAAGGCGGCCAGGTTGACCTTGTCGGGCACCATGGTCTCGCGCACCGCGCGCTCCACCCGCGCCACCAGCCGCATCAGCCAGGCCTGGTCGTCCTCGGGCAGGTCGGTCTGCTCGGCCACGTGGCCATTCCACACCACCCGGCAGAAGCCGGGAAAGCGCTCATGCTCGACCAGGATGACCCGGGCGCGCTCGCCACGCCAGACCAGTTCGCCGCCGTCGGTCTCGCACAGTGGGCAGTTGGGGACGAGGTTCATGCGGGCGCTCCCGCTACCTCAACCCGCCGTCCAACGTCGGCTCCCCTCTCCCGCTCGGCGGGAGAGGGGTTGAGGGAGAGGGCGGGAGCTAGCCCGGAGTGAGAGCCTGCGGGCTGGCGACCGCCCGCCCTCTCCCCTGGCCCCTCTCCCGCAAGCGGGAGAGGGGAGCAAACCAGAGGCTTGTCGAAGCGCATTGTGCTCACCGCCCTCGCCTGCTCCATCACACCAGCACCCGCTCGATGCCGCCCGAGTTGGCCTTGGCCACGTAGTCCGGCATCCAGTTCTCGCCCAGCAGGTGCTTGGCCATCTCTACCACGATGTAGTCCGCCGTGACCGTGGCGTCTTCCTTGTAGCGCGACAAACCCTGCAGGCAGGACGGGCAGCTGGTCAGGATCTTGACGTCGCCCACGAAGCCGTCGGTGCGCAGCTTGTCCGCGCCCTTGGTCATTTCCTCTTCCTTGCGGAAGCGGATCTGGGTGGAAACGTCGGGGCGCGACACCGCCAGCGTGCCGGACTCGCCGCAGCAACGCTCGTTCTTCTCGATCTTGCCGCCGCCTTCATTGCCGCCCATCAGCTCGTTGACGAGCTTGGTCGGGTCCATGGTCTTGATCGGGGTGTGGCAGGGGTCGTGGTACATATAGCGCGTACCGGTCACGCCCTCCAGCTTGACGCCCTTCTCCAGCAGGTATTCGTGGATGTCGATGATGCGGCAGCCCGGGAAGATCTTGTCGAACTCATACCCGGCAAGCTGGTCGTAGCAGGTCCCGCAGCTCACCACCACGGTCTTGATATCGAGGTAGTTGAGCGTGTTGGCGACCCTGTGGAACAACACCCGGTTGTCGGTGACCATCTTCTCGGCCTTGTCGAACTGGCCGTTGCCGCGTTGCGGATAGCCGCAGCACAGGTAGCCCGGCGGCAGCACGGTCTGCACGCCCACATGCCACAGCATGGCTTGCGTGGCGAGGCCCACCTGCGAGAACAGCCGCTCCGAGCCGCAGCCCGGGAAGTAGAACACCGCCTCGGTCTCGGGCGAAGTCCGCTTCGGGTCGCGGATGATCGGCACGATCTCGTTGTCTTCGATGTCGAGCAGCGCGCGCGCGGTCTTCTTGGGCAGGTTGCCCGGCATCTTCTTGTTGATGAAGTGGATCACCTGCTCTTGCACCGGCGCGCGGCCCACCGTGGCGGGCGGATGCGCGGTCTGCTTCCTGGCGAACTTCTTGAGTACGTCGTTGCCCAGGCGCTGCGCCTTGTAGCCCCAGTCGATCATGACCTTGCGGGTCATGTTGATGGTCTGCGGGTTGGTGGCGTTGAGGAAGAACATCGACGCGGCGGTGCCGGGATTGAACTTCTTCTGCCCCATCTTGCGCAGCAGGTTGCGCATGTTCATCGACACGTCGCCGAAGTCGATCTTGACCGGGCACGGCGTCACGCACTTGTGGCAGACCGTGCAATGGTCGGCCACGTCGGAGAACTCGTCCCAGTGCTTGATCGAGATGCCGCGGCGGGTCTGCTCCTCGTACAGGAAGGCTTCCACCAGCAGCGAGGTCGCCAGGATCTTGTTGCGCGGGCTGTACAGCAGGTTGGCGCGCGGCACGTGGGTGGCGCACACCGGCTTGCACTTGCCGCAGCGCAGGCAGTCCTTGACGCTGTCGGCAATGGCGCCGATATCGCTCTGCTGCATGATGATGGACTCATGTCCCATCAGCCCGAACGACGGCGTATAGGCATTGCGCAGGTCAGCGCCGGGCAACAGCTTGCCCTTGTTGAAGCGGCCCTGCGGATCCACGCGCTGCTTGTACTCGCGGAACTCGCCGATCTCGTCCTCGGTCAGGAACTCCAGCTTGGTGATGCCGATGCCGTGCTCGCCGGAAATCACGCCGTCCAGCGAGCGCGCCAGCGCCATGATGCGGGCCACCGCGCGGTGGGCGTCCTGCAGCATGTCGTAGTCGTCCGAGTTGACGGGGATATTGGTGTGCACGTTGCCGTCGCCGGCGTGCATGTGCAGCGCCACGAAGACGCGCCCGCGCAGCACCTGCTTGTGGATCTTCTGCGCTTCGTCGAGTATGGGCTTGAACTCGCCGCCGTTGAAGATATTGCGCAGCTCGGCGCGCACTTCGCTCTTCCAGGACACGCGGATGGTGCGGTCCTGCAGCAGGTGGAACACGGTGGCGTCCGGCTGCTGCTCGAGGCGCGCCTCGAAAGCCTGGCCGAGCAGGCCCAGGCCGTGGCCGATCAGCGACGCGCGCGCGGTGGCCAGCGGCGTATCCAGGTGGTCCTGCAGGTAGGTCCAGCGCGAGCGGATCTCGCGCAGCAGCTGCAGCGCGTGCTGCACGCGGTCTTCCAGCAGTTCGGCGCTGGGGATCTCGTTGGCGTCGTCGCTTCGGCCCAGCGGCAGGTTGCCGCGCGCGAAGAAGGCTTCCAGCGCATCGGTCAGCTGGAGCTTGTTCTTGATCGACAGCTCGATATTGATGCGCTCGATGCCGTCGGTGTACTCGCCCATGCGCGGCAGCGGGATCACCACGTCTTCATTGATCTTGAAGGCGTTGGTGTGCTTGGCGATGGCGGCGGTGCGCGAGCGGTCCAGCCAGAACTTCTTGCGGGCCTCCGGGCTGACCGCGACGAAGCCTTCGCCGCTCTTGCCGTTGGCCATGCGGATGACTTCCGAGGTGGCGCGGGCGACCGCGTCCTGGTCGTCGCCGACGATGTCGCCGATCAGCACCATCTTGGGGAAGGCGTTGCGCTTGCTCTTGGTGGCGTATCCCACCGCGCGCAGGTAGCGCTCGTCCAGGTGCTCCAGGCCGGCCAGGATGGCGCCGCCGGGGGTACGCGATTCGGCGTCGAGGTAATCCTTGATTTCCACGATGCTTGGAATGGCGTCGCGCGCCTGGCCGAAGAACTCCAGGCAGACGGTGCGCACATGCGCCGGCATGCGGTGCAGGATCCAGCGCGCGCTGGTGATGATGCCGTCGCAGCCTTCCTTCTGGATGCCGGGCAGGCCCGCCAGGAACTTGTCGGTGACGTCCTTGCCCAGGCCTTCCTTGCGGAACTTGCGCCCTTCGATGGCCAGGGTTTCCGTGCGCAGCGGCTTTTCGCCGGGCGCGCGGTTGCCGTCCGACCACTTGAGCTCGAAGGTGGCGACCGCCACGTCATGGATCTTGCCCAGGTTGTGGTCCAGGCGCGTGACTTCCAGCCAGTTGCCTTCCGGGTCCACCATGCGCCACCAGGCCAGGTTGTCCAGCGCGGTGCCCCACAGCACGGCCTTCTTGCCACCGGCGTTCATGGCCACGTTGCCGCCGATGCAGGAGGCATCGATCGAGGTCGGGTCGACCGCGAACACCAGCCCGGCCTTGTCCGCCGCATCTGCCACGCGGCGCGTCACCACGCCAGCGCCGGAGAAGATGGTGCCGACCTTGTGCGACACGCCCGGCAGGTCGGTCTGCTCGACCGGCCCGAGTTGTTCCAGCTTCTCGGTGTTGATGACCGCGCTCATCGGCGTCAGCGGCACGGCGCCGCCGGTATAGCCGGTGCCGCCTCCGCGCGGGATGATGGTCAGGCCCAGCTCGAAGCAGCCCTTGACCATGCCTGCGATCTCTTCCTCGGTGTCCGGCGTGAGGACCACGAAGGGATATTCCACCCGCCAGTCGGTCGCGTCGGTCACATGCGAGACGCGGGACAGGCCGTCGAACTTGATGTTGTCCTTCTGCGTGATGCGGCCCAGCACGCGCTGGGTGCGCTTGCGCAGGTCATAGGCATCCGCGAACTCCTGCTTGAAGTCCTCGATGGCCTGCTTGGCAAAGCTGACCAGCTGCTCGACCCGGTGCGAGCGGTCCTCGGCGGCCGGCTCGGCGTGCTCGGCACGGTCGGCGGCACGGCGTTTTTCCACCTCGGAGAGCCGGTGGTGCAGTGCCGTCACCAGCATCTGGCGGCGCTTGGGGTTCTCCAGCAGGTCGTCCTGCAGGTAGGGATTGCGGCGCACCACCCAGATATCGCCCAGCACTTCGTACAGCATGCGGGCGGAGCGGCCGGTGCGGCGTTCGCCGCGCAGCTCAGCCAGGATACGCCAGGCTTCTTCGCCTAGCAGCCTGATGACAATCTCGCGATCCGAGAATGACGTGTAGTTATAAGGGATCTCTCGCAGGCGCGCAGGCGCATCCTGCGCGGCGAGTTTGGCATCGAGCACGAGTGGGGCGTTCATTGGGAGGGGACCGCTTCCTGTAGCGCACGGAGACGGTGCGCCGGATCGTCTTTAAAGGGCAATTGTACTTCAAGGCCTGCTTTCGCCGCACCGCAACATGACAGAACCTTGCTTGGGCAAGGGTTGCCTTGCCCTTGCCGGGCCGCGAGAGGCGCTAGCTAGAACAGGCTTTTGAGGCTGGCTGCGATGCCGTGCCAGAAACTATCCGGGATCCAGAGCAGGGCAATCGTCATGGCAAGGTAGCGCAGAAACTTGCCAATCGCCATGTAAACCAGGCTCGGCCAGAACGACAACCGGAGCCAGCCCGCCAAAGTGCACAATGGATCACCAATCCCGGGCAGCCACGATACCAGCAGGGTCGGCGGCCCCAGCCGGCGCATCCACCGGAAGTAGCGCGCATCCAACGATGGCTTGCGTGGCTGGCGGGGATGGCGGCGATGTTCGGCGTGCTCCTCCTCGTGCGCGCGCAGCTGGCGCCGCTTGCGAAAGCGCACCACGGCCAGCTTGGCCGCGTAGCCAAGCCACCAGTCGATGGCGCCGCCCGCGGTATTGCCGAGCGTGGCGACGACGATAGCCGGCCAGAACAGATGCGGATTGAGCTTGATATACGCGAAGACCGCCGGCTCCGAGCCCAGGGGCAGCAAGGTGGCGGACACCAGGCTGATCACGAAGATAGCCGGCAAGCCCACCTTGGGCAGGGCAACGGTTTCGAACAGCCAGTCGATGAAGCCTTCCATATAGTGAGCTTTGGTGCCGGAGCGAGGTGAGTGCGGTGTGGCGGTCGGACGGCGGGCCATTCTAGCAGCGCCATCCTGCATCCCCGCGCCCGCCGCCGTCCGCGCCCACTGGCAGCGCCAGGTGGCGAAGGGGCAACCCGCATGGCATGCGCCGGAGATTTGTGATTAACTGTTAGAGCATGTCGCAGCCAAACGTTCGCGGCACGGCATTGTCAGGCCATTGCCAGGCCATCGTCAGGCATTGACCGGCAGCACCGCATCACCGCATCACCGCAGTACCAACATCACGAAATAGCCGTACCCAACAAACGGCAGTAACGCGTCGTGGCCAGTCCCGCGCAGTTTTTTCGGGATTCAGGGATTGGTCGTGCACGTGTCCACCCACATGGAGACAAGCATGGCGATTCCAATCCGCCTGACCGTCAACGGCCGCACCGTTGACGCGCAGGTAGAACCCCACACCCTTCTCGTCCAGTTCCTGCGCGAACAACTCCGCCTGACCGGCACCCATGTCGGCTGCGACACCGCCCAGTGCGGCGCCTGCACCGTGCACATGGACGGCCGCGCGGTCAAGTCGTGCAACATGCTGGCGCTGCAGGCGGATGGCGCCAGCATCACCACCATCGAAGGGCTCGCCCCGGAGGGCCAGCTCCACCCCATGCAGGAAGCCTTCCGCAACTGCCACGGCCTGCAGTGCGGCTTCTGCACGCCCGGCATGGTGATGAGCGCCATCGCGCTGGTCAAGCAGCGGCCCAATGCCGACGCCGCAGCCATCCGCGAGCAGCTCGACGGCAACCTGTGCCGCTGTACCGGCTATCACAACATCGTGCGCGCGGTGCAGGAAGGCCAGTCCGCGATGCATGGCGTCAGCGCTGAATAAGGGGACCGCCATGAACGCACCTGACAACCAGCACCTGATCGGCGCCTCGGTCAAGCGCAAGGAAGACTACCGCTTTCTCACCGGCAACGGCCAGTACACCGACGACATCGTGCTGCCGCAGCAAAGCTACGGCTACTTCCTGCGCTCGCCGCACGCGCACGCCCGCATCGTCTCCATCGACAAGACCGAAGCACTCGCCTCGCCCGGCGTGGTCGCCGTCTTCACCGGCGACGACGTGGCGGCCGACAAGGTCGGCGGCCTGCCCTGCGGCTGGCTGATCCACAGCATCGACGGCAGCCCGATGAAGGAGCCGCCGCACCCCGTGCTGGCGCAGGGCAAGGCCCGCCACGTGGGCGACCAGGTCGCGCTGGTGATCGCCGAAACGCTGCAGCAAGCCAAGGACGCCGCCGAGAAGATCGACGTGCAATACGATGAGCTGCCCGCCGTGGTGAACACCGCCCACGCTGCCTCGGCCACCTCGCTGGTGCACGACGACGTGCCCGAGAACACCAGCTATGTCTGGGGCCACGGCGACCGCGCCGCCACCGACGCCGCCTTTGCCAAGGCCGCCCACGTGACCACGCTGGAGATCGTCAACAACCGGCTGATCCCCAACGCCATCGAGCCGCGCGCCGTCAATGCCAGCTACACCCGGCAGGACGACAGCTACACGGTCTATGTATCGAACCAGAACCCCCACGTGGAGCGCCTGCTGATGGGCGCCTTCGTGCTTGGCCTGCCGGAGTCGCGCCTGCGCATCATCGCGCCGGATGTGGGCGGCGGCTTCGGCTCCAAGATCTTCCTGTACGCGGAAGACGTGGCGCTGACCTGGGCCTCGAAGAAGATCAAGCGCCCGATCAAGTGGACCGCCGAACGCTCGGAGTCCTTCCTGACCGATGCCCACGGCCGCGACCACGTCACCAAGGCCGAACTGGCGATGGACGCCGACGGCAAGTTCCTGGCCATGCGGGTGCACACCACCGCCAATATGGGCGCCTACCTGTCGACCTTCGCGTCGAGCGTGCCAACCATCCTGTACGCCACGCTGCTGGCCGGCCAGTACACCACGCCGGCGATCTATGCCGAAGTGCGCGCCGTGTTCACCAACACCGCGCCGGTGGACGCTTACCGCGGCGCGGGCCGCCCGGAGGCCACCTATGTGGTGGAACGGCTGGTGGAAGCCGCAGCGCGCGAAATGAAGATGGACCCGGCGGAAATCCGCCGCAAGAACTTCATCCACCATTTCCCTTACGCCACCCCGGTCGGCCTGACCTACGACACCGGCGACTACGAGCCGTGCCTGGCACGCGCGCAGGAACTCGCCGACGTCAAGGGCTTTCCCGCGCGTCGTGAAGAAGCGAAGCAGCGCGGCAAGCTGCGCGGCCTGGGCTACTCCTGCTACATCGAGGCATGCGGGCTGGCGCCGTCGAATATCGCCGGCGCGCTGGGCGCGCGTGCGGGACTGTTCGAAGTCGGCGAGATCCGTGTCCACCCGACCGGCACCGTGACCGTCTTCACCGGCTCGCACAGCCACGGCCAGGGGCATGAAACCACCTTCGCGCAGATTGTGGCGGACCGGCTCGGCATTGCACTGGATGCCGTGGAAGTGGTGCACGGCGACACCGGCCGCGTGCCGTTCGGCATGGGCACCTATGGCTCGCGCTCGCTGTCGGTAGGCGGCTCGGCCATCATGAAGGCGCTCGACAAGATCGAAGCCAAGGCCAAGAAGATCGCGGCCCACTTGCTGGAGGCCTCGGACGCCGACATCGAGTTCAAGAACGGCACGTTCAGCGTGGCCGGCACCGACCGCAGCAAGACCTTCGGCGAGGTGGCGCTCACCGCCTACGTGCCGCACAACTACCCGCTCGACAAGCTGGAGCCGGGCCTGAACGAAAACGCCTTCTACGACCCGACCAACTTCACCTATCCATCGGGCGCCTACATCTGCGAGGTGGAAGTCGATCCGGACACCGGCGAGAGCAAGGTGATCAAGTTCACCGCGGTGGACGATTTCGGCAACATCATCAACCCGATGATCGTCGAAGGCCAGGTGCACGGCGGCATCGGCCAGGGCCTCGGCCAAGCCATGCTGGAACAGTGCGTGTACGACGACGACAGCGGCCAGTTGCTGACGGGCTCCTACATGGACTACGCCATGCCGCGCGCCGGCGACCTGCCGGATTTCACGGTGGAAACCGCCAAGGGCACGCCCTGCACGCATAACCCGCTGGGCGTGAAAGGCTGCGGCGAGGCCGGCGCGATCGGCTCGCCACCGGCCTTCATCAACGCGCTGGTGGATGCGCTCTCGCCGCTTGGCGTGCACGACATCCAGATGCCCGCCACGCCGCACCGCGTGTGGCAGGCCATCCGCCACGCGCAGGCCCCTAACTGAGATCGGAGGCACATCATGTACGCATTCAATTTCGAACGCGCCGCCGATACCAAGGCGGCCGTGGACAAACTCAAGGCGGACCCCGACGCCAAGTACCTCGGCGGCGGCCAGAGCCTGCTGGCCGCGATGAAGCTACGCCTGGCCGCGCCATCCGCGCTGATCGACGTAGCCCGTATTCCCGGCATGGCGGATATCCGTGTCGAGAACGATGAGCTGGTGATCGGCGCGGCGGCACGCCATGCCGACGTGGCGGCCAACGCCGACGTGCGCAAGCGCATTCCCGCGCTGGCTGCGCTGGCCGACGGCATCGGCGACCGCCAGGTGCGCGCGATGGGCACGCTGGGCGGCTCGCTGGCCAACGACGATCCCGCCGCCTGCTACCCAGCGGCCGTGCTCGCGCTCAACGCCACGGTGGTCACCGACCGCCGCAACATCGCCGCCGATAGCTTTTTCAAGAGCCTTTACGAAACGGCGCTGGAACCCGATGAGCTGATCACCGCCGTGCGCTTCCCCACGCCGGACAAGGCCGCCTACATCAAGTTTCGCAACCCGGCATCGCGCTTCGCGCTGGTGGGCGTGATGGTGGCGCAGTTCGGCAAGGTCGTGCGGGTCGCGGTCACCGGCGCGGCCGACAGCGTGTTCCGCTGCGCACCGCTGGAGCAGGCGCTGGCAGCCAGCTTCACGCCGGCGGCAGCACGCGCAGTGGTGGTGGATGCAAGCAAGCTGAACACCGACTTGCATGCATCCGCCGAGTACCGCGCGCACCTGATCCCGGTGCTGGCGGCGCGCGCGGTGGAGCAGGCGTTGAAGGGATAGGGGAGAAAGCCGGAGCGAAAGCGCCGGCACTCGCCAAGCCGGGCATGTCCACTTCGAGCTCACGCCCGCCCTCTCCCCCAGCCCCTCTCCCACGTGGTGGGAGAGGGGAGCCAACCGGCTAGCACCCATGCTTCCCCAGTCCATCGATCAAACTGCTGCCCTGCTGGAGGCACAGCAGTACTTCGCCGATCGCGAAACCGCCACCGTGCTGTACCTGGCACTGCGCATGCAGCGCCCACTCTTCCTCGAAGGCGAGCCTGGCGTGGGCAAGACCGCGCTGGCACGGGCCATGGCCGACGCCCTCGGCACGCGCTTGCTGCGCCTGCAATGCTACGAGGGGCTCGATGCCTCCAGCGCGCTGTACGAATGGGATTACCCGCGCCAGATCATGGCGCTGCGCCTGGCGGAAGCGCGCGGCGAGCGGCCCGACACGCAATCGCTGTATCACGACGATTTCCTGCTCAAGCGCCCCCTGCTGGAATCCCTGCTGCCCGACCCGGCCGCGCCCGGCATCCCGCGCGTGCTGCTGATCGACGAGATCGACCGCGCCGACGAACCCTTCGAAGCCTTCCTGCTGGAGGTGCTGTCCGAGTTCCAGGTGTCGATCCCCGAGATCGGCGTGATCCGGGCCGAGCAGCCGCCGCTCATCATCGTCACCTCCAACCGGACCCGCGAGGTGCATGACGCGCTCAAGCGCCGCTGCCTGTACCAATGGATGGGGTATCCACAGCGCGAGCGCGAGCTGCAGATCGTGGCCGCGCGCGCCCCCGAGGCCGCCGCCGCGCTGCAGCACCAGGCCATCGACTTCATCCACCGGCTGCGCGGCATCGACCTGTTCAAGTCGCCCGGCATCGCCGAGGCTATCGACTGGTGCCGCGCGCTGGCCGCGCTGGGCGTCTGCGAGCTCGATCCGCAATCGGTGCGCGACACGCTGGGCGTGCTGCTCAAGTACCAGGACGACCTGGCCCGGGTCGATGGCCCCACCGTGGCCGAACTGCTCGCCAGCCGGGCGCCGGGAGCCTGACATGCCGCGGCTCCATCCGGACGCTCCGCTGGCCGCCACGCCACCCGCCGGCACGCTGCCCATGCTGGCGCGCAACGTCACGCATTTCGTGCGGCTGCTGCGCGATGCCGGCTTTGCGCTGTCGCCCGCACAGGCTGTGGATGCGCTGCTGGCGCTGCAGTACGTGGACATCGGCAGGCGCGACGAAGTGCGCGCGGCCATGGCAGCCCTGATGGTGAGCGGGCCCGATCAGCGCCTGCTGTTCGATGCCGCCTTCGACCTGTTCTGGCGCGACCCGGACTGGGAGGGCAAGCTGCGCGCCCTGCTGCTGCCGCGCGTGGATGCCGGCGCGCCGCCGCCGCCGCGCAACAACCGGCTGGCCGACGCGCTTGCTGCCCAGCGCCCGCCCGAGTCCGGCCGACGTGGCGAAGACCACGTCGAGCGCTTTACCGCGCCCCTCACGTTTTCCGCGCAGGAGCGCCTGGCGCAGCGCGACTTTGAAACCCTCGGCGCGGAAGAATGGCGCGCGCTGCAGCACATGATCCGCGCGCGCCACACCCGCCTGGCCACCGAGCGCACGCGCCGCCTGCGCGCCGCCGCCAGCGGGCCGCACGCCGACCTGCGCGCCAGCGCGCGGCTGGCGGTGCGCCAGCAAGGCGAATGGCTGCGCTGGAAATACCGCCGCCGCGCCGAGCGACGCCCACCGCTGGTGCTGCTGCTCGATATCTCCGGTTCGATGAGCCAGTACTCGCGCGCGGTGCTGTACTTTTGCCATGCGCTGATGCAATCGCGCGAGCGGCTGTCCGTGTTCCTGTTCGGCACCCGGCTGACCAACATCACCCGCTGGCTGCGCGAGCGCGACCCGGACGAAGCGGTTGGCGCCATCACGGGCCAGGTGCGCGACTGGGCCGGCGGCACCCGCATCGGTGCCGCGCTGGCCACCTTCAACCGCCAGTGGGCGCGCCGCACGCTGTCCGGACGCGCCACGGTGCTGCTGGTCACCGACGGGCTCGACCATGAAGACATCGACCTGCTAGACGCCGAAATGGCACGCTTGCGCCGCTTCGCCCATCGCATCCTCTGGCTCAACCCGCTGCTGCGCTATGCCGGCTTCGTACCGCAGGCACGTGGCGTGCAAGCCATCCTGCCGCATGTGGACGCCCTGCGCTCGGCGCACAACCTGGACAGCCTGTTCGCGCTCGAATCCCTGCTGGCCGCGCGCGAGACCCTGGCCAGGCCTGTGTTCCCCGCCGCGCCGAGGCCCGCAGACATTAAAAACATGATGGACACCAAGGAGACGCCCCAACCATGGAAATGACACAGACGCGGCAACTGCCGGTAGCGCAGCAAACCGCCTGGGAAGCCCTGAACGACACGGCGCTGCTCAAGCAATGCATCCCGGGATGTGAGAGCATCGAGCCTGACGGCGACAACGCCTACCTGGTGGCGCTGACCGCCGCGGTGGGCCCGGTCAAGGCGCGCTTCAAGGGGCGCATGGCCCTGCAGGACATCCAGGCGCCCGACAGCTACACCATCCAGTTCGATGGACAAGGCGGGGTCGCCGGTTTCGGCAAAGGCACCGCGGCGGTCACGCTGGCCCCCGAAGGCGACGCGACGGTGCTGACCTATACGGTCAACGCCCAGGTTGGCGGCAAGATCGCGCAGATCGGATCGCGCCTGGTCGACGCCGCCGCGCGCAAGATGGCCGATACCTTCTTCGACCGCTTCACGGCGGCGGTGAGCGGGTCCGGCGCGCAGGGTGACGAACCAGGCACGGATGACAATGTCGCCAAGGACGGAGCGGCGGCCGGCGAAGGCAGCGCGCCCGATGAACAAAACGGTGAAACGAAGCGGAAACGATCATGGACAGCGTGGATCTCGAAGTCCTGAAAAGCAGTGTGAAGTGGCAGGCCGAAGGCCATCGCACGCTATTGGTGACGGTAGTCAGAACCTGGGGCTCCTCGCCCCGGCCGGAAGGCGCCATGCTGGCCGTGCGCGACGACGGCCTGGTGGTCGGCTCGGTCTCGGGCGGCTGCATCGAAGATGACATCATCGACCGGGTACGGCGCGAAGGCATTGCCGGCGCGCACCCCGAGGCCGTCAAGTACGGCATCAGCGCGGAGGAAGCGCACCGCTTCGGCCTGCCCTGCGGCGGCACCATCGAACTGGTGACCGAGCCGCTGGGCGCCGACAGCCACCTGGACGAACTCCTGGCCGCCGTGGAAAGCGGCAAGCTGGTAGCCCGCACGCTCGACATGGCAACTGGCCGCGCCACCCTGGGCCCGGCCGAGGCCACCGACGGCCTTGCCTTCGACGGCGCCACCCTGCTCACCATCCACGGGCCGCGCTACCGCATGCTGGTGATTGGCGCGGGACAGCTGTCGAAGTACCTGAGCCAGATCGCGGTTGGCCTGGGCTTCCAGGTCACCGTGTGCGACCCGCGCGAGGAATACACCGAGACCTGGGACATCCCCGGCGTCACCATGGTGCGCACCATGCCGGACGACACCGTGACCGACATGAAGCTCGACGAGCGCTGCGCGGTGATCGCCGTCACGCACGACCCCAAGCTCGACGACCTGGCCCTGATGGAAGCCCTGCGCACGCGCGCCTTCTACGTCGGCGCCCTCGGCTCGCGCCGCAACAACCAGGCGCGCCGCGAGCGGCTCAAGGAGTTCGACCTCAACGACCTGCAGCTTGCGCGGCTGCACGGCCCGGTCGGTATCTACATCGGCAGCCGCACGCCCCCCGAGATCGCCATCTCGATCCTGGCCGAAGTCGTCGCCGCCAAGAACCACGTCTCGCTGCCCGACATCCTCCAGGTAGAAGGCGCCAAGGCCGCGCGCGAACTGGCCGCCAACGAAGGCAGCACCTGCAGCCCCACCCCGTGACCACCCCGCTGACGGGCCCCATCAACGGCGCCATCCACACTGCCGAGCCCCCCACCGGCATCCTGCTGGCAGCCGGCTACGGCCGCCGCTTCGACCCCGCCGGCCAGCGCAACAAACTCCTGGCCACGCTGCCCGACGGCCACACCGTAGCCGCCCGCAGCGCCCGCACGCTGGTCTGCGTGCTGCCCGGCACGCTAGCCGTGATCCGCCCGGGCAATGCCGCGCTGGCAGCCGAATTGCAAGCTGCCGGCTGCCGGGTACTGGAGACGGCAGCCGCCGAAGCCGGCATGGGCGCCGCGCTGGCTGCGGCGGTGGCCGCCACGCCCGGCGCCAGCGGCTGGGTAGTGGCGCTGGCCGACATGCCGTGGCTGCCGGCCGAGCTGGTGCGCGCGGTGGCGTTGACGATCACGACGCGTGACGCGATTGCCGCACCGTGGCGCGACGGACGACGTGGGCATCCGGTTGGATTCGGGTCCGCGTGGCGGGATGCCCTGCTGAAGCTTGATGGGGATGAAGGCGCGCGGGAATTGTTGAAGACGCAGCCGGTGATGAGGATTCTTACTGAGGATGAGGGGGCGTTTCGGGATGTGGATGTTGAGGGGGATTTAGGG